>JAHISW010000041.1 GCA_018817995.1 Patescibacteria group bacterium
AATCACATCAAAAAGTAAAAAAAGATTAGAAAACAACAAAAGAAGTTTGGTCACTTTCAGAAAAGTGACGGGTGAACCACTTACAGCAATAACCCTGCAAGACCTTAGAAATTTTCTTTCTTTACTAAATAGCTCAAAGAGAACCCAATCTACAAGAAACGAACTGAAGCATACAGTCAAACGATTTTTAAAATGGCAATTTAAAGATTGGTCAGAGCGATTTGATAACTTGGAAGACATAAAACTCATCATGAGGATGAATGAGGAAAAAATTAACGCAAATACTCTTTTAAGAAAAAAGGATGTTGAAGCAATTATGAAGGCAGAACCAAATCTTTATTGGAAAGCATTTTTTATTTCGTTATATGAAAGCGGGCTAAGACCCATAGAATTAAGAACTCTGATGTGGGAAAACATTAAATTTGATGTTGATAAAGATGGAATTTCTGAAATAAATGTTTTTGCAACAAAAACTCATCGAGCAAGAACTGTTTATGTAAAGGAAGCTACATTTTATCTAAAAAAATTAAAAGAAAAAAGCGAGAATAAACTGGTCTTTCCTGCTCCACGGGATAAAACCAAACCCATGGGGAAAGAACTGCCTGCAATGTGGCTAAAAAGAATTTCTAATAAAGTTTTAGGTCGTCAGGTATACCCGTATATTTTGAGACATTCAAGGGCGACTGAACTTTATACAAATGTAGGTATACCAGACAAAACTGTTCAAAAATTCCTAGGGCATAGTAAGAGCATGGCTGATGTTTACACTCATCTTTCAAATAAAGATGTTAAAGCTGCTGTTTCAAAAACTATTTACAAAACCGAGGATTTGCCTCTGGAGAAAAAACATCAATTGGAAGAAAGTATTGAACAACACAAAATGGAGATCCAAGAACTTAAGGTAAAAATAGAAAACCTGAGAAATTTCGGGGATATTGCCAACAATTTATTTGAAGATAAAAAACTGCAAAAAGCACTTTTACAATCCATGATAAAAAATGGATTCGGGAAACAGCTAATGGAACTCACCGACAAGTGATTTCCCCGCCTCATTAACCCAATAATACCGCCTTCGATCCTCACCCATCTCAGTTTCAACCAGGCCTTTATTTGTCAATTCTCTAAGAATACTTTTAGTGCTTATCCTCGAAAGACAGGGGTTCAGATTCGAGGATCTTAAACGAATCTCTTCAGAAGTACGTCTTACCGAATTTAACGAAAGCGTTTTCAAGATAACATATCTTTGCCGGGGACTAGCTGATATCCATCCAATTAAATCATAATCTTTTTCGGTTTTTTGAGAAGGGATTGAAATTTTTAGCAGTTTCCTGGCTTTATTCGTTAAAATATAAAGTTTACCCTTGTGGCCTTCAGGATTAAGGCCTTTTATAAGTCCGCGTTTTAAATATGGTTTAAGGTTAAATTTATCAATATCAAGTTCATTCTTAACCTGTGTTGGAGTTTTTGGAATAGAAAATGAAAAAAGAAGTTTAATGTTTTTTGGTCGATTTATCCAATCGATCAATTTCTTATCCCCCATCAATATAAAAAGATGCGATATAGATAAAGGGCTTGTACAATAATGAGAACCGTTTTTTGTTTCTGTTTCCATATTTCCATTATATGTATTATTTAGCTGGAAACAAAAGAATCTTATTGGTAATACTGGATAAGGTTTGTGGAAAGAGGATAAAATATTACATGTACAGGATATAAGAAAATGTGTTAACTGAATAGTTTTGTTTAAAGATTTTTCATTGTGAGCTTATGCCAATTATAAAGAATGATACAAGACTAATTAATGGTGATTTTAGCTCGGCTATCGTAGCGACTAAAGAATATTTATCTAATGTGGGTTACGAAGTTGACTGTGAAGAAATAAAAGAAGAGTCCGCTGAAATTGAGGCAAAAAACTTACAGCAATCTTTTATTAAACTATATTTAACAAACAGTCCCCAGATAGTTCATTTTCATTTTGAAAAAAAATCTGAAGAACAAATTCAAATAGAAATAAAATGTGACCTCTTTAGGAAATTCAGAATATTCTATTATGCCTTTTTGATTTTATTTTTAATGGGGTCTTATACTTTTCTGCTGACGATTTTACCAAAGAATGTAGAAGCAATTATTCCAATGAGCAAATGGGAATCGCTTCAGTCTTTTAGCTTGCTTATACTGATATCTCTTTTTTGTTTTATCTTTGCCTGTGGTTTTTTTATGAGATCAATTAGCACATTTCCATATGAAAATTTTATGAATCAGTTTTATGATTCGCTGAT
>JAHISW010000042.1 GCA_018817995.1 Patescibacteria group bacterium
ATTACAACACTGCAAGTAAGGTTATTAAGATGTACGATGGCAGTGATTGGTTTACTGTTGGCACAACAACAAGCGGTTTGACCTTGAGCGGACACAGACTTCAGCTTGCCGATTTGAATCATTATTTGACATTAGGCACAACCACACAGTCGGGGCTTTCTATGTTGACACTGGAAGCGACTTCAACTGCGGCTATTCCGCTCACATTGAGAGGTTATGCAAGCCAGACGGCGAATCTTTTCCAAGTGCATGATGTTGCCGGAACAGAATTATTCGCTCTTGATTTTGCGGGCAACGCTTCCACTACGATGATTTCCACAACCGGAAATATTTGGGTGGACGGTATTTTAACTGTTGCTGGAAACAGTGTTCAAGCTTCTGCTGATATTGGTGGAGGGTACAACACCCTTGGCACCGGTTCCGGTATTACTCTTTCAACGGCGGGCAAAATTCAATTGAACAGCGATTTGGAAGTTAATGGTTATGCGACAACAACGGCTTCAAATGGTAATTTCAACACCAATGGATCAATAGCGATTGCTTCTACAACTCCGGCGCAAGAACTTACTGTTACAGGTGACGCATATTTTGGGTCAGCTGCAACCACCACATTGCACATTAAATCAACAGCCGCAAGCACCGGTGGTTGTGTTGAGATAGAAGGAGCAAATGATACTATTTATAGATTTTATGCGACAACAACAGGACCTATTATATTAGAAGCAGGTGTTTGTCAGTAATGGTTATTAAATGTAATTAAACAGGTATTATGAGAATTTATTTAACAATCTTTCTGTCCATCCTGCTTGTTCCATTTGTAACTTTTGCTGCTAGTACAGATGTCTCTGTGTCTGATTCTGCTGTTATAACTGTTGGAGGATATGATTTAATCGTAAGCGGAACTGCAAGTTTTGACTCTATCACGGTAAATGCCGATAATTTCACAATGATTTTATCAAAAGGCGCTTCTATGACTGTTACATCTACAGACAGGAGGAGTTTTACGGTTTCACCAGATACTTATTTGGAAAGTTTTGGTTGTGGTTCTAGCGTTTCAACTTTGATAGTTAGTAATCATGTTTGGGATGTTGCGGTTACGGTTACTGTGACGCCTTCTTCTAGCGCTTGTTCAGTGGGTTCTAGTGGGAGTGGTGGTTCTTCTGGCGGTGGCGGAGGAGGTGGAGGTAGTGTACCAACTCCTGTTTATGTGGTAATTCCCGGAACAGACACAACAACTACAGTTCCAGCAGAAACAACTCCTGCAACAACTCCTGCAGTAACTCCTACAACAATTTCTGCAGTTAGCGCGACATTTACCCAAACAATGAAAATTGGCATGTCCAGCGCGGATATCAAGAGTTTGCAACAATTACTTAACTCCGATCCGGATACGCAAATCGCGTCATCAGGCGTAGGTTCTCCCGGAAATGAGACAGAGTATTTTGGTTCTTTAACCAAAAAAGCTGTTCAGAAATTCCAAAAAAAGTACGACATTGTTTCCTCGGGTGACGAAAATACAACCGGTTATGGTTTAGTTGGTCCGGGTACGAGAGCTAAATTGGCAGAAGTTTTTGCAGGTGGTGTTTCAGCTCCAACAGCTCCAACAACTACAACTGGGGTTTCAGCAACATTTGCGTCAGGTATGGGTAGTGGAATGTCTAATACCAATATCAAACGGTTACAACAATTACTTAACTCCGATTCGGATACGCAAATCGCGTCATCAGGCGTAGGTTCTCCCGGAAACGAAACAGAGTATTTTGGTTCTCTGACCGAAAAGGCTGTCCAAAAATTCCAGGAAAAACATGGCATAGCCAAGAAGGGTGATTCCGGCTACGGTTATGTTGGGCCTAAGACTCGGGCTAAAATAGCCGAAGTATTCAGCGGACAAACGCAAACGCAAACTCAGACTCAATCTCAAACAGAAACACTGCAGGCTCAAATTCAGCAAATGCTTCAACAAGTGGAAGCTTTGCAGGCGCAGTTGAACGCGATATAGTAAAAATCTGCAAAAGTTAACGAATCTAAAAACCGTCTCTTGTGAAGGCGGTTTTTAGTTGCAAAAATAAAATTTATATACTAAATTATAGACAGTGTTTCATTGAAAAAGGGAGGTAAAATCATGAAAGTTTTGGTAACTGGAGGACTTGGTTTTATTGGTTCGCATATTGTTGATAGACTTATTGGTAATGGTCATGAAGTTGCCGTTATTGATAGAAAACTTTGGACTGAATATGATGATTATGCGAATGTGGGAGCGTATTATTTTCAGCGTGATATTTCCAACGCAAAACAAACAAGAGAATGTTTTTACAAGTTTTGTCCTAATTATGTAATACATTGCGCCGCAGAAGCTAGGATACAGCCGTCTTTTGAAAACCCTTATTTATATTTCAGGACGAATGTTGTTGGTACTAGAAATATCTTAGTACTTTCTAAAATATTTGGCGTAAGGCGAGTTGTTTATTCAGCATCTTCTTCTGCCTATGGCGACCAAACCAAAATGCCTCTTCGGGAAGATATGGCTTTATCTCCGCAGGCGCTTCATCCTTATGGTTCCACAAAAAGAATGGGTGAAATGCTGATGAAGGATATGGGGAAAATGACAAAAGGGCCGGAGACAGTTTGCTTGAGATACTTTAATGTCTACGGATCGCGACAGACGATGCTGGCAGACGGGCCTTACGCTACGGTAATAGGAATTTTTCTTGAGCAATACAAAAAGGGAATGCCTTTGACAATTGTTCCCGACGGTTACCAAATGAGAGATTTTACTCATGTTTCAGATGTTGCCAGGGCAAATATTATGGCAATGTTTTCGGATAGGGTAGGCAATGCTGAGATAATAAACATTGGTTCCGGGGAGAATTATTCAATGTGGGATGTGGCCCGGTTGGTTTTGGGTATTTCTCAAGACAGAGTGCCACGTCCATTTGAATTGGTTAAGTTGAAAAAGTGTGTGATGTTACCTCCTCGCAAAGCGGAAGTTTTTGAAACCCTTGCCGATATTTCAAGAGCGAAAAATTTTCTCGGATGGGAGCCGACAATTTCTTTGGAAGAGGGAATAGAATTATTAAAAAAGAACAAAATATAAAGATATTCACAACCCCGCCATGGTGGGGTTGTTTTTTATTCTAAAGTATGCTATATATATAAATATGTGAGTGTTTCCCATTTTGGGAGTTCATTCTATGTCTGCATAAAGCCCCTACGTAAGTGGGGGTTTTATGTTTGTGTATGACAAGCGTGCCGATATCGGGTGGTGCACTTACTTACGATCGGATTTAAGTGTAGCGTTGTGGATTTGGGGATTTGGGGATGGGGGCGACACAAAAAATGGTGATTTTTTGATTGACAGGTAGAACGTTATATGCTTGTATAACTACAAACAAATCGATATTTGAAAAGGAGAAGACAAATGCAGAAGGCTTTAGTTTTACTCGTTGCAATAACGGCATGCGCTGTTTTGGCAGTAGGACTTCATGTTGGTGTTATGTATTTGACTTTTGACAAGAGAGTAAATCAAATAATTTCCCAAAGAGAATTCGCCGTTGATGTTGCAGATGTTGAGGCCACAATTAGCCATATTTCAATGCCGATTGATAAGGCGGAAGGAAAAAGAACAAGGCGTTTTGTTTCCCAGCTTATAAAATCAGAGAGTTTTTTGAGGGTTGTTAAAAATCGACAAGAAAGAATCACTATAAAGAATTTTTTAGTAACACATGGTTGGAGAGTGCCTATAGAAAGAATTTTTTCTGATTCTGGGGAAATAGAAAAAGAAACAGGTTTGATTTTTTTTGTAGACAAAAAAGATTTACTTGGATGTTCTTTTTATAAATTTTCAGGTGATGGCTCTTTTTCTAGACGATCTTTGTCCTCTGTTGCCATATCTGATATTCCGACCCTTGAAATAGTAAAAGTGGCAATTATCAAAGCAATAAGAATAAGAAAATAGAGAGGTAGATTAAATGCTTGGAAGAAATTCTTTCAAGCATTTTTTGCATTCCAATCACGAGGAAAAGAGTTTCTTCCTTGAGATAGGACATTTTATTTAACTTGGGTTCCAGTTCTTAGCGCAATATTTTAATATATAATCCTCACGGTCGTGAGAGTTATATAGTTTTGTTTTTGTAAATAGGTACCTATTTGGTGCTATAGCAGGGGATAGGTACCTGAAAAAGATTTGACTTTCTGATGCCAAATTGTTAGTTTGTAGCAAGTAAGAAAAATTCTTTGAAAAGGAGGAGGGGAATATGAAGAAACAGATCATCCTACTTGTTACTTTAATTTTTTGTTTTTTGATGTTTGTTCCTGCATTTAGTTTTGCAGAGATTAAGACCATAGAGCATAAAAAAATAGTTTTAGATGGAAATCCTGTTGAAGTCGGAAGAGTGTGTATTGGTGGATATGAGTATGTGGTTGCTACATTGAATGGGCATGTGGCTATTACACAATCGTTTGAAATTATTCCTGCTACCCATGAACCTATACCCAAAAGGTGTAAATAACGATTAAGAGTTTGAAATAAAATAAAACATAAAAAGCCCTTGGGCTTGTCCCGCAATAACGGGGCTTTTTTATTTATAAAAATTAAAACATTGGAGGACACTTTTTTGGGACGAGCAAGTTGACACTCGGGTGCGGTTCTTGTTACTTTCTTATTATTATAAACGATAGACAAATTTTATTTCTATGAATCCAAAAAATCCAAAACTAAAAAAAATTATCGTGACAGGAATTGTTGTTGCGATTTTGGTGACCGTCGGAGGAATATGCGCAAATAATTGGGTTGAAAAAAAGATGGCAAAAATTGAATTAGGTCTTTCCAGCCCGGACTTTCCATACAGAGACTACACAGAAGCAGAGTTAAATAAAATGTATCCACAAGTTAAGTATGCTGATGTAGAGACAAGAACAACGCCGGAAGAAACATATGCGAAATTCAGGCAGGCGCTGAAAGAAAACAACTTAGAAATGGCGATTGAACAGTTGGGTAAAGAGTCCAAAAAATACAGCGAGAATGTGGAGGATTTGACGAAAGCGTACCAAGAACTTAGGTTTGGTATGATATACCAGAATTATCCAGAAAAAATTTTACAAGAAGATATTTCCGAAAGTTTGGCACAGTTTTATTTCAATTATAAGGAAAATGACACAGAAAGAACGCATTTTATTAATTTCATCAAAAATTCAGAAGGAGATTGGAAGTTGGACAGTTTGTAAAAAATATTTATGCCTCCCGTTTCCAGAAAAATAACATTTATTTTATTTTTAACAACCGCCATTATTGGTTCGGTTGTTTTTTATGATGAGGTTTTTTCTTATGGGACAAATACGGCGCATCCTTTTTTAACGCGAGAAGCCGTTAAACTATTCAATCAAAACGCGGAAAATAAAATTTCAGAAGAAGAAATTGAATGGATTGTCCGGGGAGCGGTGGAAGAAGACACCCCCATCAGGTGGATGAATCATTTTTTTAATCCGATTACGCAGAAAGGATTGTTTGGTTTTTCATCCGCCAAAGATTGGACAAAACAAAATATTAAACAGTCGTTTTATCCGAAAGGAAATCAAACATGGCAAAAAGCTATTGATTTATATGTTGACGGAGACAAAGAAGAATCTTTTGTCGCTTTAGGGCATACGCTTCATTTGATTGAGGATATGGCCGTCCCCGCGCATGCCAGAGACGACCCCCACGCTTTCGGAGACCCTTATGAAAGCTGGGCCGAGGAAAATGGCGTAAAAGAATTTAATGAAATTTCTGTTTCAGAATTTGATAATATAGATAATTTTTTTGATTCTTTGTCCGAATATTCAAATAAATATTTTTTGAGCAAGGATACGATAGATGAAAGTTTGTTGAAAAATCTAAAAACAAAAACGGTTTTTCTTGATGATAAAATTATTGATTGTCATTTATTTTATGATTCAAATGGCAACGAATTTTGTATTATTTCAAGCGATAAAAATTTTATAAATTCCGAAAAAGTGGTTTATTACTTTACTGAAATAAATCACTCCGGCTATTACTCCCTTCTTGCTCCAAAAGCGATTTCATATGGAGCGGGTTTGATTGATTTATTTTTTAAAGAAATAGCCAAAGAAAAACAGAAAGAAAGCCAAAATCAGCCGGCGGAAACCCAATCGGCGATAATCCAAATGGCGTTTGAAAAAGATACTGAAGAGAAAACCAACTTGGAAGCCGAGCTTCCAAGTAATCCAAGTGAATCGGAAATCCCGAACCATCTCGCCTTAGCGGGAGATACGGGGCAAGTTCAGGAGCAAGTTATTGAAACGGAATCAGGAGAGGAAGCGGATATTCATCTGTTGGATATCGGATATCCAACAGACCCAACAACATCTTCAGTGCCACCCGCGTCAGGGGCGGGGAGTAATATGATTGCGGTTCCTGCCGGCGCGGGTGGTGGCGCGGGGGCGC
>JAHISW010000043.1 GCA_018817995.1 Patescibacteria group bacterium
ATTGACAATTTATTTTGCTTAATAAACAATTAAATAAACTTCGCCCAAGGCGAACAAGCTTGAAAATTTAATACGATAAACAAAGGAGTCGAGATAAAAACAATGGAAACCGAAGAATTGTCAGCCGAAAATATTATTACAGAAAAAACAAAAAACGCTTTTTTGAAAAAGATTGATAGCGTAAAGAAAGAGTTAAGGATCGCCATTGAATCTCACAAAAACGCGGATACGGACGGATTAGGTATCATGCGATCTCTTCAGTATTTCTTGTTGCAAAGAGGAATAAACGCAGACATTTTTGGTTCTGTGAGCCATTCGCATCCACAAAGCAAAACCATGGTGAACAAACTGCAAATAGATTTAAAAAGTCGGGAATTTTTTGAAGAAAATAAAGCGGACTATGGGCTTGTCATCTCCTGCGATACGGCAAGCGCAGAAAAAGCCTTCTTAAAAGATGTCCATCCTGACATCATAATAGACCACCACAAGGAAGGCGGGGTTATAAAAAACTGCCTGGTTATCAGAAAAAAAATGGGCGCCGCGTCCACAATTGTCTATTCTCTGCTGAAAGATATTGGAATGGAATTACCGCCAGAGATCGCAACAGCGCTGGCTTTGGGTATATTTGTTGATACAGACAGCCTTTTGAGGATTCCGCCAGAAACAGAAGAAATTGAGGTATGTGCATATGATGAACTCCGCCGGATAGGTAATTCCGTCCTTTTTTCCAAAATCGTAAAATACGAAAAACCAAGATCACTTATTGAACTAAAAAGAGTGGCATATAACAGCGTTGATTACATAGGGTATGTTGCAATTATCGGTCTGGGTGAAACAAAAGCGTCTCAAGAACACCATTATGGCGATATCGCTGACGAATTTTTGGATGTAGCCGGAATAAAATTGGTTATTGTAATAGGGGTTGAAGAAGGACAAAAAATAAAAGCCTCAACCAGAATTACCGGAGATTTTGATTCAGTTCAAATAAACGAATTTTGCGAAAAAATATTTGAAGCCGGCTCTGTAACGGATACCGGCGAAGAAGCATCTGCAGGATCAAATCCGACAGCGGGAGGAGCAAATATTCCCCTAAGCACACGCGAAAGAGAAGAATGGGAAGTCGCAGATGAAAATGAAAAAAAAGTTCTTTTCCAGATAAAAATGAAAAGATACAAGGAAAGAATCAAAAAAGAACTTGATTTATCCTAATAAAAACCCCCGGTTATGATAATCGGGGGTTTTTTTTGTTAAAGAAGTTGCTTCAAAAAATCAAACGGTGTGCGAAAAATATAATCCGGCTTGAAATCAAGTTTTGCAAAATCTTCATCCGTTCCAAGGCCGTATTCCCATATCACGGCTCCTGTTTTTGTGTCGGCAGTTTTTCCTGCGATAAGGTCAGCCGGCATGTCCCCTATCATAAGAGCGTCCTTTCTAGCTATTTTTGTCTCCATCAATATTATCCGGACACCTTCAGAATTGGGCTTGAGTTTTTCAAGATGCTCCGCTCCGATAATTACTTCAAAAAATTTTGCAACGGGACCTATTTGTTTCAAAGCGCTAGAACTGTGGCGATTCGTTAAAATAGCCATCTTGTATTTTTTTAATAATTTTTCCAAAATATTTTCTGTCCATGGCAAGAGATGAATATAACGACTGGCAATGTCATAAAAAATCTTATGCGATTTCTCTATGTCTTTTATGTCTATTCTTTTTTCATTTTCGTGCCAATCTGTATTCCACCATTTCTTCATTTCATCAATGTTATTGAAAAAACTTCTGTAGTCTTTTCCTTCCGCTTTTATCAACGCTTTGTACGCTTCAAATATTCCTTCCCACGAAGCTCTTACCAAAACACCGTCCACATCCCAAATAAGCAGTTTGAGCATTTTGCCACCTCCTCCCCGCCGAGCGGGGTAAATTGTCAAAAAACTTGCACTACTAATTTAATAACATAAATCTCAAAAATTAAAAACAGTCAGTGAAACACAGAACATAATTCCGCATATAAATCCGATCGTGGTTATGTGGCATTTTTACCATATAACCACGATCGCGGATAAGTGGTAAAAATAGAAATTGAAAAAATAGATGAAAAAGGACTATTTGTGCTTGAAATAGTCCTTTTAAGGTTTTGAAGTATAGTGAACACCCCTGCCTTTTTCGCCCACTTGTTTTAGTTTACCTTTTTCTTCAAGATCGTTTAAGTAGTTACTTGCTGTTGAATCTGAAACACAAAACATCCTCTCCACCTCATCATTTGTTATTTTTCCTTTGTGGCGAGTATATTCCTCAATCATTTCTTCGCGCACTTTTACTTTGTCTGTGCGAGCTTTGTTCGCAGATTTTCTTAGTTCGTTCATTTCTTTTCTAGGTTTAGGTAGAGCAGAGCAGGTGCGCTTGGTAGCAAGTTTTCTTCCAAAATAATAAGCGGTCATGCCAACTACTATATATATCAAATATTTCATATTTATTATTATAACACGAACGAATCAATGTTTAGAAGCCCGACTTCCTGTGGAAGTCGGGCTTCGCTGGTTGACTTTGTAGCGTTTTTGTTCTAGTATGTTAACTAATAAGTTAGGTGTTTTTTGACAACAAAAAACCACAGAGGGGAGAAAACAAATGAACAAAGAGATTTTGGAAAAGTACGCCGATGTCCTTATGTGGGGGCTACGAGAAGCGCGAAAGACAACAGGTGAAGGTGCTGAATATCAAAAAGGAGATATTATTCACATAACGTGTTATTTACGCGCCATGAAGTTGGCAGAAATTCTTCAAGGAAAAATCCTTAAAGAAGGAATGTTTCCAGTAGTAGACCTGGTTAAACCAGCTTCTATGGAATTGAACTTTTACAAGAAAGCTATCAATGATGAGCAATTGAGTTTTTTGGCGCCGGGGAAAAAAGAGCTTTACAAAAAGCTCAACGGCCGTATAGTTTTGTGGGCACCTGAATCATTGACTCATTTGAAAAAGATTGATCCCCAAAAACTAAATCAAACAGACAAGGTTGTGGGGGCTCTTCGCGAGATTGCTCAAAAAAGAGAGTTAGAAGGGCTCTTGGGCTGGACATTATGTTTGATACCAACTCCGGCAACGGCAAAGCAAGCAAAAATGACGCTAAAAGACTACACTGATGAAGTAATAAAATCGTGTTATCTTGACACGGCTAACCCTGTCGGAAAATGGATGCAACTCGCCCAAGAGATAAAGGAATTAAAAAGATGGTTGAATCAATTGACAGAAAAGACGGATAGATTTCACATTGTCTCAAAAAATACCGACCTTTGGATAACTCCCGGTGAAAAAAGACAGTGGGTTGGGGTGTCCGGACACAATATCCCCAGTTTTGAACTTTTTATTTCGCCAAACTGGAGAGGAACAGAAGGAACCTATTTTGCTGACCAGCCCTCTTTCAGGAAAGGAAATTATATTGAAAAAGTGTCATTGATTTTCAAGAAAGGTCGTGCTGTTGAGATAAAGGCAGAAAAAGGAAAAAAATTTACCATCGGACAACTGACAATGGACAAGGGCGCCAGCCAGGTAGGCGAGTTTTCTTTGACAGACAAGAGATTCTCCCCCATCGGCAAATTCATGGCAAACACCTTGTTTGATGAAAATGTCGGACAGCCAAATGGAAATTGCCATATAGCTGTAGGAGACAGTTATCCAGACACATATTCGGGAGACCCCAAAATGCTCACTAAAAAAATGCAACGTGAACTGGGATTCAACGAATCCGATCTTCATTGGGATTTGGTAAATACCGAGGACAAAACAGTAACAGCACATCGGAAAAGTGGCGAAAGCCTTATAATTTATGAAAATGGAATGTTCCGCCATTAGAACACAAAATAACCCGGTCGTCTAACCGGGTTATTTTTTATTTTAGAAAAGGGTTGTTTCGCCTTTCTTCTCCTATCGTAGTGTTCGGACCATGCCCGGGGTAGACTTTGAAATCGTCGGGATATTGCATAATTTTTTGCAGAGATTTTTGAATTTTATTGTAGTCACCTCCTTCTAAATCAGTCCTTCCGATTGAATTTTTAAAAAGAGTGTCGCCTGTAAAAATAACTTTTTCTTGCGGACAAACAATACAAACGCTGTCTTTTGTATGCCCTGGTGTTCCAATAATCCTCAAATCTACAAAGGACCGTCCTTGGTAAGATGGGGCTAGAACATCAATATTAAAACGATTTTTTATTTCTTCCACCGCGCCAGTGTGGTCAAAATGAGTATGAGTTAGAATAATTTGTTTCGGTTTTAGATTGTTTTTTTCTATAACATCAATAATTTTCCCCGCCTCATCGCCGGGATCTATTATGATAGTCTCTAAAGTCATCTCGTTGGCAACCAAATAGCAATTTGCCTGATAAGAACCAACCGGGATTTTTATTATATTCATCCTTCTTTCTTTCTTAATTCGTCCAGCTTATTCCCTGCTTTTGATTTACGATTTTCCTTTTTCTGTTTTTCCCATTCGTCTTTTTCCATCTCTTTTGGGCGTCTTTTTTCTTTCTTTTGCTGTTTCTCTATTTTTTGTCCCCAATATTTAGTCCTTTCATCTTCAATATTTTGTTCAAAATTTTTATTTTCCATATTTTTGATTTTACATTATCTATCAAATTAATCAAATCAATGCGCTGGTCCATATGATACTATCCACTTAGGGTACTTAAAATATGAAAGGCAGATATAGTGGATGTCATATGATGATATATGGCGCAATACTTCCAGGAGCTAGTTCAATTGCCAGATTAGCCAACAAGGTCGATGCTCTGACGCCGAAAGCCAAACAAAGGATAAAGGCGTTAGATTGGCATAGAGCTCATGGAAAAAACATTTTCAAAAAAGTTTAAATTCTAAACGTAATTATACACGATTATATCAATCGTGTCAATGGTTCGACTATTCTCACCATAAATAGATGGCTCCGTACCGTCTATTCCACCAAAATCGTCTTGATTTTGGTGGAATAAGGGTGTTTTTGAGCTTTTTGATGGCTTGCGCTGAGCTTGCCGAAGTGCTCTGCGGGCAGGATTCGAACCTGCGACCAATCGGTTAACAGCCGACCGCTCTACCACTGAGCTACCGCAGAATGCTTATTTATTTTTGTAAAACAACTCTATTCTTACCTTGTTTTTTTGCCTCATACATCGCTTGATCCGCTTCTTTTATTATCTCCGAAAGTTTCTTTTCTTTCCTATATACTACAACACCAAAACTTGCTGTAACACCAATCTTTTTTCCTTTCGCAACAATTTTTGTTTGTTCTATTTCCCCTCTAATTTTTTCAGCAACAATACGTCCTGTTTCCATATTGGCGCCAATAAGAGCGAGTACAAATTCTTCCCCTCCCCATCTTCCATAAAAATCACTCGGTCTAAGTTTTAATCGTAATATTTTACCAACATTTTTTAGTACCTTATCACCAACGTCGTGCCCGTACAAGTCATTAATTTTTTTAAAATCATCAATGTCAAAAAAAATAACGCTAAAAGGAATTTGAAACCCTATTCTTCTCTCAATTTCAGTCCTGCGAAGGGAAATAGACTCAAATGCCCTATTGGTAACATTTAAAAAACCTCTCCTGTTATAGACATCTGTTAATTCATCGTAGTACGCTAGATGTTGTAATCGTTCAATTTCTTTTTCTAACTTTTTAATGTCTTGTTTTTTTGCCATATCGTTTCTAATAGCCTTCAAGTTTTTTAAGCCCCTTGTGCTGTCTGATTTTTTCAAGGGCCTTGGCCTCAATTTGCCTGATACGTTCGCGCGTTACTCCAAACTCCTTTCCCACCTCTTCCAGTGTGTGCGTCATACTGTCATCCAGCCCAAATCTCATCTCTAAAATTTTTTGCTCGCGCGGAGTTAAATCAACCAAAATTTGTTTTACATGGTCTTTCAAAATACCTCTTTGCACTTGTTGGTCCGGAGAAAGAGTTTGTTCATCTTCAATAAATTCGCCTAACGTCGAATCTTCCTCATCATCGCCCACCGGCGCCTCCAAAGAAACCGTGTCCTGCGCAATCTTCTGCATATGCCGAACTTTCTCAACATCTATACCCATCTCCGAAGCAACCTCCTCCGCCAACGGTTCCCTGCCCAAATCTTGTGTCAATCTTCTGCTAATTTGATGGTATTTTGAAATTGATTCAACCATATGTACGGGTATGCGGATTGTTCTTGCTTGGTCGGCCAACGCGCGCGTAATCGCCTGTCTGACCCACCATGTCGCATATGTTGAAAACTTAAAACCTCTTCGCCAATCAAACTTTTCAACCGCCTTGAAAAGCCCCAAATTGCCCTCCTGTATCAAATCAAGAATGGTTAAATTGGCAGTGCGTGTTATATATCTTTTGGCGATAGAAACAACCAAGCGCAAATTGGCGCGGGCCAGTTGTTTCCTTGCCTCTTCATCTCCTTTTTCAATTTTTTTCGCCAATTCCTTTTCCTGCACCGCGGTTATAAGAGGTATTCTCCCTATTTCCCTAAGATACATTTGAACTGAGTCAGAAGAAAGTTTTGTTTTTTTACCTAATAAACCGCCCTCCCCGTCATCCGATCCCATCTTCAATAAATCGGCTCCTTCTAAAATATCCACTCCATTTTCTTCAAAAAGAGAATATAGTCTATCAAGAAAGATAACATTTTCTTCAACATTGGGGAACTTCTTTAGAATTTCATTGTGAGTAACAAAACCGCGGATTCTTCCCTTTTCCATCAACTCCTCCGCCCTTTTTTCTCTTTCCTTTGGGTCTTTAATCGCGCCAAAGTCTTTCTTTCGTTTTTCTTCTTTTTCTTTTTTTAACGCTTTTTCTTCCTTAATTTCAAATGGTGTCTTCTCAACTTTCGGCTTCAGCTTAGATTTGAGTTTTGCCTTAGCTTTAACAACAACCATTTTCTTGGCCACGGTTTTTTTCTTTATAGTTTTTTTGACCATATCATTATCTTTATACAGAGGAAAAGATAAAAAATCAAGCGCACATACCCCACCCGCAAATGGGACAAGACATACAACCCTCAACAAAAGAAAGCGCGACTTTGCAATTTGGACATTTGACAATCTTTCCGTTATTGTGAACGCCATTCCCGTTCAAATTAACGGTGGAAGCGTCATGGTACACCGCCATGCCCTCGGCTTTTTCGTCTTTCAAACTTTGAAGCCCGCCGCCCCCTTCATCTCTTCTTTTCTTCTTCTCGTGCGCTGTTGATAAAACTTGCTTTTCTATGGAAGTGTCCCGATAGACGGTAATTCCTTTGCATCCCAACTCATACGCCAAAAGGTAGGCCTTTTTCATATCCTGAGCAGTGGCTTGTTTTGAGAAATTAATAGTTTTGGAAATTGACGAGTCAGTCCATTTTTGAAAAACCGCAAGACTCTTAACGTGGTTCTCCGGAGCAATATCATGGCTGATCACAAAAAACTTTTTCAGACGCGGAGGAATGTAATTTATATTCTGCACAGACCCCCTTGAATCAACTACCGACATAATTAAATCCTCATCAAATAAATCCTCACGCAACATAATTCTTTCAAAAACCGGGTCAATGTAGTAGAAGGAACCAACAGCGACATTTTTTTGATAAACCAGAGAATAGACCGGTTCAATGCCGGAAGAACAACCGGCAATCATTGATGTGGACCCCGTCGGAGCGATAACTGTGGTATAGCTGTTTCTAATGCCAAAATTCTTGATGTCTTGCGATAGCTTTTCCCAGTCAAAGTTCCATGATTTTTTGTCATAAAAACCCCTTGTTGACATCTCCCCTTCCTTATAAGAACTTTTTTTGAAAAGAGGAAAAGATCCTTTCTCTTTGGCTATTTCCATTGATGCCACCTTTGAATGGTAACTCACAAACTCGGCAATTTTCTCCATCAATTTTCTCCCCCTCTGGGAATCATAAGGAATACCTAATTCAAAAAGCAAATCCCCAAGACCCATAACACCTAACCCTATCTTTCTTGTCTTTAGCGTCATCTCTTCTATTTCAACAAGGGCAATCTTGTTAATATCTATTATATTGTCAAGAAAGCGAACCGCTAAACGAATTACTCTTTCCAGCTCGTTCCAGTCAATGGATTTTTTGTCACTAGAATTAGTTTTCAAGAAATTCCACAGATTAATGGCGCCAAGATTGCATGACTCATTGGGATATAACAATAATTCGCCACATGGATTGGTCGTAACAATCGGACCCAACTCTTTCAAAAGAGGATTATGTTCATTTATCCTGTCCTGAAATAAAACACCCGGCTCAGCGGATTCCCACGCCTGATAAACAATCGTATCAAATAAATTTTTAGGAGAAACGAACCGGTCCACTTCGCCCGTATGCGGGTTCACTAATGGATATGGCTTATCTTTTTTGTAGAAATCCCAAAAGTCGGGAGCCACCAAAACAGAAATATTGAAATTTGTAAGAGCTCTATTCCCCGATTTGACGACAATGAATTTTTCTATATCGGGATGAGAAGAATTCATAATCCCCATGTTGGCTCCTCTTCTAATTCCTCCTTGTTTAACAACTTCCGTCATTGTATCAAATAAGCGCATAAAGCTTAGGGGTCCGGAAGATGTACCGCCGGTGGTTTTTATAAAATCGCCCTGTGGCCTCAGTTTTGAAAAATTATATCCCAATCCACCACCAGATTTGAAGATGATGGAAGCTTTTTTCAGCGTCTCCATTATGGAATCAATTGAATCATCAATGTCTAAAGCGAAACAGGCAGAACCCATGCCAAGATAACTACCAAAATTGGCCAATGCGGGCGTGTTTGGCATAAATTTTCGTAAAACCATTAAATTATAAAAATCGTCTATCCTTTCTTGGTACTCTTTGAATTTATCTTTCTTTAACATGTCCACTAGGCGTTCCCACGTAATCTTCATTTTCCCTTCTCTCTCAAAACGGCAAAAAGCATAATACAACGCCCTCATGTGAAACCTATTCAAAACATACTCCCCCACACGCAAAGAACCAACCAACGCTTCCGTTTTGGTATCGCTAAGAATATTTTTTTCCATTGCGTCTTGAGAACAACCCTCTTTTTTTACAACTTTCTTCACTCTTTTTTGACTAACCTTTTTGTCGTAAAGAATGTCGGGTAGCGCGACATGAATCGCCACTCTCTGAAAAAGCTCCTTCGGGGATTCCACAACCTTACCCGAACCGTCCTTTCGCAGGTAACGACTCCTCAAAACTCGTAGCGCATTCGGATCAAATCGTTTGTCCACCTCGTCTATTTCTTGCTTATCAAGAATTTCCTGCTTTTCTCTTCTTACTTCAGCTCTTTTCTGCCTGTATAAAATGTACGACTTGGCAACCTTGGCAAATCCCCTATCAATAAGCGCCTCTTCCACAAAATCTTGCAACTGCTCAATAGAAGGCACCGCTTCCTTTATTTTATTTTTATATTTCTTTCGCAGTTTTCCTAAAACAGACTCCATTATTTCAACCGCGAAAGATTTGTTGGGTTTTCCACTTGCCTCAAACGCCTTGAAAACCGCTTCTACGATGCGGCCTGCGTCAAAATCAACGACTCTTCCGTCCCGTTTTTTGATTTTTTTCGGGATATCTGTGTGAGAATTTTTTCTCTGCATGTTTTTATTTTACTCCTTTTGCCTCAAAAAAAGAAATCGCCAAAGTGTGGATAACCTCTCGCATCACTTAGTTTCCGCAACCTCCAACGTCTTTTTTCTGGCAATGAAAAAAATGTAAAAAATTTCTAGTATAGCAAGCGTGTTTAACACAAGCATCGCTATAAACCACTTTTTCTGCCCCAATCTTGAAGCTTTCCACAAAGCAACTCCCTTCCACGGCAAAACCCATAATGCCAATAACACCACTAACCATACATTTTCTTGAATAAATTGTTCCATAATAATGTTTTTTTAATTATTAACTATTTTAATTTTTTCTTGTCTTTTGGTTTTGGCAAATAATTTCTATTCGTAGAAACTTTCTTCCCGCTTTTTTCCTCCAAATCTTTACGCGCTTTACCCGCTACGCTTCCACCTTTTTGAGCGACAAGTTTATTTTCATTAAAACCTTGAGCGTTTTTATTTTTAGTTATCTCTGTTGTTGAAGCCTCTCCAAGCATTGCAAATATCAACTCCAAATCATCCATGTGGTCACGCAAATTTTCCCTTTTCAAATTTTTAAATTTTTGATATTCATTTGGCGTCATCCCGAAAGTGGCTTTAGAAATTTCAGCAGTTAAAATAGCATATTCCCTTCTTTCTTTTACTCCTCGCTTTTCCCATTCGCCAGTCAAAGTTTCGCGAACTTCAATACCTCGCATTCTTTTTTCAATCCACGACTCAGGATATCCCTTGGCCTTGTAAATCGCTCTGGTTCTTTTTGTAGCTAATTCAGGATCTTCTATTTCTTTTACTCGTTCGTAGCCAACTCTAGCTAACCATCTTTTGAACGGCTCGGCTTTGGAAGAAGGAATTGATTGAATAATGCGGAAAATCCCTTCCGTATTAGCGCAATCGGTTTCTCGTTTTTTTCCATCTGGAGCAATGATTTTCAACTGTCCGATATTTTCGGACACTTCAGAATAACCCTCCTTTATTAGTTTATTTTTAAGATCACTCCAGTACTTTCTGGGTCTTTCTGTTTTAGTCAACGCCTCAATAACATCTATTATCGAAAACCACCACTCATTTTTATAAATAGTTTTGCGAATTTCCTTTTTTTGAAAAATCGCGATCTTTGTAGTTGTAATTTCTTTGTCCAAAATCTAGTTATAGTTATTAATTGTAAGTTATTCATTATTAGTTATTATTTATCCCGTCTTCTTGTTTAATTTCCTTCTGAACATGACCTTTGACGCGATAAAATCCCAACAAAGCAAAAACAAAAGTTGCCGATAAAATTATACCCATCATATTCATGGCAAACGAACGAATTGTCCCGACCACCAAAGACATATCAAAAAATGTCAGACTTATAGCAAAACTTACCAAAGGAGGCAAAAGAGCCACGCTTATCGCAACCCCGGGTAAAACGGATGACAGTTTCGGGCGCGCCCAAACATATCCGGCGGCAAAACCGGCCGCCAAAGAAACATAAAAAT
Source organism: Patescibacteria group bacterium (assembly GCA_018817995.1). Classification (GTDB taxonomy): domain Bacteria; phylum Patescibacteriota; class Minisyncoccia; order JAHISW01; family Tagabacteraceae; genus JAHISW01. The sequence continues at coordinate 11,084 of JAHISW010000043.1, forward strand.
ATGAGAGATTGATATCAACAAGCCTGTAAATCAAAGAAGAATCAACATCCGCGCGAGGAACCAAAAGTGTAGCCACAAAAGAAGTCGCAACAATCACACCTGCGGATTTTAAAATGACAAAAAGAGACCGTTTTATAATCTTAAAATCCGAAAGAACACAAGCCAAAGAAAGCATTAAGAGAGGAGACAAAAAAGGCGTTACCAACATTCCGCCGATAACAATAACCATATTGTTCAAAAGAAGCCCCAAACAAACAATGATACTGGACAATATCATCATCAGATAAAAATCTTTAGTCAAAGCGCTTGATTCTATAAGTTTAGACACCACTTCTTTTTGGGTGCCAATATCTTTCACATCATCCTCTTTTTTGTTTGTTTTTTCCATTGTTTTTATTATACCAAAAAATGAGAATTGCTAAAAGCAAATTGGCGGAGGAGACAGGATTTGAACCTGCGATACCTTGCGGTATACCGCCTTTCCAAGGCGGCGCACTCGGCCACTATGCGACTCCTCCTGTTTTCTTTTCTTTTTCTATCTTCATCCTCCTTGTCTGCTCCCCTATCCATTTGTTTTGTAGCCACCCCAAAAACTGTGTACGGGAATCTTTACTAAAATCACAATTGGGTTTTGTATCTCGCACAAAAGACTGATACTCAGCTAGCTTAAATCTATACTTACTTAAACTACTAAAAAACTCATTTGAAGATAATTTGTCCCTCTTGAAATCCTTAAATTGTCCGTAAAGTTCCAAATCAGCTTCTACTAACTTGTCTGGGTCAACTTCGCAAATTTCGGGACCAATAAAAAGAAAGGAGTCTTTTCTTTTCTCTGCGTATCTTTTTTGTGTTTCTTTTTGAACTGTTTTTATATCATCACGAAGAGCTTCCAGTTTTTCTCCTTCTGCTTGTTCGGCTTTTTTCTTTTTATACTCCCCAAAATCAACAACCACTCTCGGTTGATTAAAGCCTCCGTTTTCAAAAGCAAGTGTTTCTTTTCCTTTTTGTGTCATATTGTTTTTATATATTTATGTTTCTTAGTCTTTTAACCCTTTCTTCTGCGGGCGGATGGGTCATAAACAACCCGCCTGCTTTATTTTTAAAAACACTTTTGCGGGGACTTGCCAACCACAAATGGTTTGTCGCTTTATTTGCAACTCTTAAAGGAGCCGTGTCACGCGAAATTTTTTCAAGAGCATTTGCCAATCCTTCCGGATACCTTGTCAAAAGAGCCCCTGAAGCATCCGCCAAATATTCCCTTTTTCTTGAAATCGCCAACTGTATCAGCATTGTAGCAAAAGGGGCCAAAACCGCCAAAGCAATCCCAATCATCATCAAATACCCTCCTGCTTGCCCCCTGTCTCTGTCTCTACCTATTCCTCCCCAAAAAAATGACCTCAGAAAAAAATCCGATAAAAGAGCGATAAAGCCAACCAGCACAACCACCACTGTTGAAAGCAACATATCACGATTTCCTATGTGCGACAATTCGTGGGCCAAAACACCCTCCAACTCCGAACGGTCAAGACAATCCACAAGCCCTTGCGTTACAGCCACAACCGCATGTTCTGGATTTCTGCCCGTGGCAAAAGCATTTGGCGCTTTTTCATCCATCAAAAAAAGGCGAGGCATCGGGAGACCGGCTGTTATGGATAAATTTTCCAAGATATTATAGAGTTCCGGAAAATCTTTTTTCTCTACCTTTTTGGCTTTGCTTATTTTTAGAACAATCTTGTCAGAATACCAATAACTTACAAAACTCATCCCCACGCTGAAAAGCACAAAAAAGACAAGAATTACGGGATTACCATAAATTTGGCTGAACACCCAACCAATACCAATAATCACAACAAAAAACACAAAGAACAAAAACCATGTCCGGCGTATATTGGATTCTTTGTGAGTATAAAGATTCATGGTTAAAATATATCAAATATTAGTATCTCAGTCTACTTCCCAAAATATATAAAATCTGCGACCGCTTGTTTTATATACAAAGATTTAATAGAAATCCCTCCAACCATTGAAGTTGGACTTCGATAGTTAGAAAATACTGGTCTATCCACTTTGTGACGATCGTCAAGTTTTGGAAAGTATGGGAAAAGAAAAAAAGAGAAGCCCCAAGGGGGCTTCTTAGAACTCACAAAGGTTAGCCAGTTTTTCCCGGCCAAAATTGAATGTGTATAATATTTTTAGCAGAACATCGAACTTTCTTACCCTCCGGCGTTAATATGTATCTGAACCTAACAAGCCCTATTCCACTGTTACCGACTTAGCCAAATTTCTTGGTTTATCTGGGTCAAGACCGCGCAGAACCGCCATATGGTAAGCGAAAAGCTGGAGAGGAATGGTGGCTAAAACTGGATTCAACATTTCGATTGTTTCTGGAACATAAATTACGTCATCTACTATTTTTTGAATTTCTTTGTCCCCTTCTACTGCAACAGCAATAACGGGTCCCTTCCGCGCTTTAATTTCTTCTATGTTTGAAACTGTCTTTTTGTACGACTTGGAAGCTCGGCTTCCAAGTATGGCGACCGTGGGAAAATTTTTATCTATGAGGGATATCGGGCCGTGTTTCATTTCACCGGCAGAATATCCTTCGGCGTGGATGTATGAAATTTCTTTCAATTTCAAAGCGCCCTCTAACGCAATTGGATAATTATAACCCCTTCCAATATACAAAAAATTATTACAACCTGCGTATTTTTTGGCCAATTTTTTTATTTTTTCTTCTTGGCTTAATATTTTTTTTATTTGGATTGGCAAAAGATAAAGAGCCTTTATTATTTCTTTTGATTTTTGCTTGGATAAATATTTTTTCTCATAACCAAAAAATAAAGAAAAAAGAGCCAAGACAACAAGTTGCGAGGTAAAAGCCTTCGTGGAAGCAACGCCTATTTCAGGCCCAATGTGATTATAAACTCCCGCGTCTGTCTGACGCGCTATTGAAGAACCTACTGTATTGATTATGCCTAAAGTTAAATTTTTGTTCTTTTTTGCCAAATTCAAGGCCGACAAAGTATCGGCAGTTTCTCCAGATTGAGAAATGATAAGAACTGCCGTATTTTTATCCAAAAGAGGCGAGCGCGACACAATCTCCGACGCTAATTCAACTTCTGTTGGAATACCGGCGCAATTTTCAATCATATGCTTCCCAACCATGCCGGCATAATAGGCCGTTCCACATCCGGTTATAATAATACGATTTATATCTTTTGCGAGACCGTTAAACACTTCTAGACCACCAAGCTTAACTCGACCCTCTTTTTCAACAAGCCGTCCTCTTAAAGAATTTTTTATTGAATCGGGTTGTTCGTGTATCTCCTTCAACATAAAGTGAGGGAAATTTCCTTTTTTTGATTTTTCAACACCCCAATCAATAGTGCTGATTGTTTTTTGCAAAGGACGGTCCTTTGCAAATTTAGTGGAAAAAAATCTAAAGGACGAAGACGAGAGAACCGCAATTTCATTGTCTTCCATATAAATAATCTTTTTTGTGTGTCCAACAATGGCGGAAATATCAGAAGATAAAAAATATCCGTTTGAAATACCTATAATGAGAGGGGACGAACGACGCGCGGCAACTATTTTTCCGGGTTCTTTTTTACAAATAACAGCAACAGCAAAAGTTCCTTTTATATGATAAATAGCCCGCATGACTGCGTCCTCAAGTGTTGTGTTACTTTCCATATGTCGCTCTATAAGATGAGCAAGCACTTCTGTGTCTGTTGCCGAAGAAAAAACATGTCCCTCTCTTTGAAGCACTTCTTTTAGATATTCATGATTTTCTATAATGCCATTATGAACGACAAAAATATTTTTGGCACAATCGTGGTGAGGGTGAGCGTTTTTTACCGAAGGAACACCATGTGTTGCCCAGCGGGTATGGCCTATGGCGCAATTTGAGTATTCTTTTTTTTGTTCATTTGAAATTTTTTGTTCAAGATTCTGCACATAACCAGACGCTTTTTTTAAAAAAACATTTCCCCTTGGCAGAATAGCGGCAATGCCGGCGGAGTCGTATCCGCGATATTCAAGACACCTCAACCCTTCAAGCGCTATGTTGATAGCATCTTTTCTTTTGCCCACATATCCTATTATCCCACACTGAAATTACAACAAAAATTTTCGCAAAAATGTAACAAAAAACTCACGTTTTGGCGCGAGTTTTATTTATCTTGAATTATGACTATATTCTTTTCAAGAAAGATGTCTTGTTTGTTCTTTTCTTTGTTCTTTCTTTCGTGTTACGCCTCCCATTTGTCTCCATGACTTTTCAACGTGCTTTTTGTTCCGTCCCTTCGGAGAACAACTTCTCCGTTTTCTGTGGAAAAATAATCATTCCTGCCTCTTTCCACCATTGTCCGCCCCTCTTTATTCCGCCTTATCTCGTGCTCAACAGGCATTGAAGAAAAAAGTTTCGGGGTAACATGGAAAATGCCCGTCCCCCATTCCGTAATTTCCCCGTTTTTGGACCTTCTTTCAAAAGGAACAACGACTCTTACCCTGCCTCCTTCGCTCCACTTAAAATTTATGCCCGCAACGCCAACTCCTTCTTCTGAAATATAATTAAAACCAATATCCATAAAATAACTGACAGGCAGACATATCAGGATAATAGAAAGAAAGACTTTTTTGCTTAAAAATAAATTATTTTTCTTTTTTACTTTCCATCTCCATCTTCTTTCTTTTTTTATCATAAAAAACCACCTCCTTTTTTAGTATACCAACAATCACAGTCTGCCACAAACCCCAGAGATTGACAAAACTTGTTTTTATTGGTATGATTATACAGACATTTGGTCTTTGAAAATTTAACAAAAATACGGAGGATTTTAGTCATGATGTGGCAATGGTGGATTGTTATGGTTGTTGTGGTGATAATCGTTGCTGCCCGTATATACACGAATGGGCAAATATGCAGAGGGGTCTATAAGTACAAAAGAAGTCTCTTTGATTCCTTCTGCGAATCAAAGGCTTTGGAGAAAGTTTTTGGGTTCATGGCTTTTAAAAGCCAGCTTGAACCCACAGAGCAAGCCGTGCATTATTTTCTAGGAATGACACTTGTTCTACCCATCGCTAAATATTTTGCTCTGACGGGAGCCGGATGGTATATCCTGATAGCCCTGGCTTGTTCTGTTGTAAAAGAGACCGCGGATGTTGTTTTTACCGGCCACTGGGACCGAAGGGATTCAGTCGTGGACACCGCATTTTGGATGTTGGGAGGTTTGACCACTCCCCTTTTGAGAAGTTTTTTGTGAAAAAGTAAAAGGCGTCACGCTTCGCGTGCCGCCTTTTTGATTTCTCTTATGCTTGGGCTTCTTTTTCTTTTGCAGAAAAAAAGCAAGCCCCGTATTCCGCGGAGTTTTTGTCGTGATATAGATGAAGCGACCGCTTGAGTTATATCACATTAGTTTTTGATGTTTTAGTGTGTTGATGTGGAAAAAAACAAATTTACCATTTATCCGCGACCGCGAATATATGGTAAATTTGGAAATTAAGTAAAAAGAAAAAAGCGCCCGACTTAGCTGGACGCCTTTTTTAAATTTGGTAATTTCTACTTTCTACTTGGGAGTATCCGCCATATTTTCATAATATTTTTCTATCTTTTTCATCCTTTTCTCTTGTTCTTTTTTAAATTCATCCATCATTTTTTTGCGAAGACTCGTATCAACGACATCCCAGTAGCACTGCCATCCTGTTATTTGAGAGCCATCTTCCAAAACAAAAATCGGATTACTTGATGAAATGCCGTATTTTTGGCCAGGAAATGATTCTGTTTCTGGTTTCCACTCAACAAAACCCTCAGACAAAGTCTTTGACTCTTTGAGACATTCACCTTCTTTGTCATACAAAACCCAAGCTTCTTCTTTGGCATAACCAACAAAAAGGGCTTCCTTGCCTGTGGCAAGTTTGTCTTTGGGTAAATGACGAATATCTTCTCCTATCACGACCTTGGTCCCGATCGGAAACAGGTCATCCAATTCTTTTGTCTCAGAAAAACAACCACTAACAAACAATGCGCCAAACAAGAACAAGCAAGTGATTAACAAAACAGGAAATTTTTTCATTTCTTTTCTCCTTTTTTCTTTTTATCAAAACACAAAACGGCCATATTCTACATAAGAAGATAGCATAATTTTTAAAAATGTAAAGAGTTCTGCTGTTATATAACTCACGCCGACCGCAGAAGTTATATAACATAGATTTTAGAGTATTGATATGAAAAACAAATTTACCATCCATTCGCGATCGTGGCTATATGGTAAATTTGAAGTTTGTTTAAACTTTAGTTTTTCGCGACTTCTATTTTTGGATATCCGCCCCAGTCGCCTTTTTTAAGATGGCCCTTTTTAGCTCCGAAATATTGCACAACGGATGTGGCATTAGCCGTTCCAAGCTGAATAGCGTTTTCTATATCTCCTCCACTATTTATATACCCTGAAACAAAACCCGCACTAAAGGCATCCCCCGCTCCCGTTCTGTCCACGACGGGTGAATCAGGAGTACCTGCGGAGTAAATATTTTTACCATCGGAAACCATAACTCCTTTTGGACCCCTTGTCATAACAACAACCTCTTTTATAATTTTATCCATTTCTTCAAAAATTTTCTCCGTATTTCCCGGCTCCACTCCCGTTATAAGCCCCGCTTCGTCTTCATTTGAAATAAAGATATCAATACCCTCAATAAAAGGCCTCAGCTCCCTGCCCATCTGCACCATTTTTTTTCCAGGATTGCAGGCAATTTTTACATCATTTTTTTTCGCCCAATCAATCGCCTCTTTCATAAGATTTGTATTCCCCGCCAGAGAATCTAAAAAAAGCCACTCGCTCTCCAAACCACTCCAATCAATTTCCTTTTCAGTAATATGATCATTCGCCCCTCGATGTTCCAATATTGTTCTTTCTCCGTCGGGCGCGACAAGAATAAGAGAAAAAGCCGTCGGGTATTCTTTGTCCACTTGAGAAAGATTTGCCACGCCTTCTTTTTCAAATTCTTCAATAATCGCCCTGCCACTTATATCGTCTCCGATTCTGCAAATACTAGCCGTTCTCAGCCCTTGCCTAGAAAAACCAACCGCTGTATTTGTTCCGCCCCCACCCGTGGTAAAAACAACCTCTTGAACGGCTATTTTGGTGCCAAGCATGAGACACATTTGTTCGCCCGTTCTGACATTGGGATTTTTTTCCACCTTAAAAGCATCGCTTTTGAAAAAAGCGTCTCTCGTAACCGAACCGATTGTAATTATTTCATATTTCATTTTTGATTGTCTCCAGTTTTAGTTTTTCCTGTTCGTATATTTCAAAAATCTTATTGGCGGAATAAATAAGCATTGCCATGCCAAACGCCAAAAGAACGGACTGTATATTCAAAATCGCCGTTGGTTCCATAAGAAAGTTAAAGAAAAGAGACCAGGCAAAAGATAACGCAATAAAAATAAAACCCCTGAAAAGAGAAAAAACTTTTTTACGCATCAAACCAGTCAATGAAATCGCCGTATGAGCTATGATAACAATTGCGGAAATGCTTATAATAAAGCCCGCCCCATTAAAAAACAAAAATGCGATATTCATATTTTTTTTCTTTTTAAAACTTTTCTAACTGCTTCTTTTATATTCCCAATACCCATTCCAAATTCTTCTATCAATTCATTTGGTTCGCCCGACTCGCCAAATCTGTCATCTACACCAATAAACTCTATGGGCACCGGATTTTTCTTTGCCAGTAACTCGGCTATAGCAGACCCCATCCCACAAGCAATTTGATGTTCCTCTACTGTTACAACCGCTCCTGTTTTCTGAGCGCTTTTAATAATTGTTCTTTCATCCAACGGCTTGATTGTGTGATTATTTATAACCTCAACTTTTATTCCTTCTTTTCCCAATTCCACAGCAGCTAAAATTGCATTATGAACCAACGGGCCACAAGCAATTATACTAACATCAACATCCGGTGTTGACCAAAATATTTCCGCCTTGCCAACTTTAAACGGAGTTTCTTCTGTTGTCATAACGGGAGTATTTTCCCTAGCAAATCTTAAATAAACAGGTCCCTTTATTTCGGCGGCCGCCTCTGTAGCTTTTCTTGCCTCTACTGCGTCACACGGGACAACGACCGTCATGTTCGGCAAAACGCGCGTTATGGCAATATCTTCTATCGCCTGATGAGTGGCGCCATCGGGTCCAACCGAAACCCCCGCATGCGCACCCGCAATTTTAACATTTGAATCATTATAACAAATAGTAGTGCGGACTTGCTCCCAATTTCTACCCGGAGAAAACATCGCGTACGAAGAAATAAAAGGAATCTTACCCATTGCCGCCATTCCCGCGGCAACAGAAGCCATACTTTGCTCGCTTATTCCTACCTGAAGAAATCTCTCCGGAAACTTGTCCTTGAGCATTTTTGAACGCGTTGAATCAGAAAGGTCGGCGCAAAGCGCGACAACATTTTCGTTTTTCTCGCCGGCTCTAACCAGCCCCTCACCATAACCATTGCGAGTTGGAATTTGTTCAATATCTTTATCAAAAAGTTTGGGATTAAGTTTTGCCTTATTCATGTTCGCTTTTTATTTTTCCATTTAATGTCCTTAATTGCGCCAGCGCTTTTTCGGCCTCCTCTTTGTTTGGGGATTTTCCATGCCAAGAAAACTCCCTTTCCATAAAATCAACTCCTTTGCCAGGAATTGTTCTCGCAATAATCATTGTCGGTTTGTTGAATACAGCTTTTGCTTCATCTATTGTGTCGTTTATTGCTTCCATGTTATGCCCATCCATTTCTAAAACATGCCATCCGAAACTTTCAAATTTTTCTTTGAGCGGTTCCAGTGGCATAACATTCTCTGTAAAACCATCAATCTGAATATTGTTCCTGTCTATTATGCCAATTATATTAAAAAGTTTTTCTTTGCCGGCAAGCATGGCAGCTTCCCAAACCTGCCCGCAATCCAATTCCCCGTCTCCCATAAGACAGTAAACCCATCTTTGCTTGTCCGAAATTGAACCCTCTTCTTTTGTCTTTGACATCCTCATTGCAACAGCCATCCCCACAGCCTGCGAAAGACCAGAACCAAGAGGACCTGAACTCGTCTCTATTCCCGGAAGCTTTTCTCTGTGGGGATGACCCTGGAGACGAGACCCAAATTTGCGGAGAGTTTTTAATTCTTCTTTGGGAAAATAACCAGCGTGAGCCATGGTGGCGTACTGAACCGGACAAATATGCCCGTTTGAAAGCACCAGCAAATCCCTGTCCTCCCATTTCGGATTTTCAGGGTCATTTTTTAATATATGAAAATATAGCGCTGTAAAAATATCGGCCATTCCCAACGGGCCCGCCGAATGTCCGGACCCCGCTTCAACAAGCATTTCTATAACACTTTGGCGAATTTCATTCGCTTTTTCTTCTAAAAATTTTATTTTTTCATCTGTCATGTTTTTATATATTCTCTCCCGATGACCCAAGATTGACGTTAATATTTTGGTCATCGGGAGAGAGCGCTTTAAATTGCTTCTAATTCCTCAATCGCTTTCCCAACATCCTTCGCGTTAAATATATAACTCGCCACTGCCACTATATCTGCTCCTGCTTCCTCAACTTTTTTGGCAACTCCATCATCCACTCCGCCATCAACCTCAATTATAGCAGACGGGCAGTTACTTCGTAAACTCATTATTTTCTCCAAACTCTCTTCCTGAAATTTTTGGCCAGCCGACCCCGGACGAACTGATAATATTTGAAATAAATTCACCTTATCGCAAAAAGGCATTAATTGCGTCCACGATGTATCGGGGCCAATCGCAATGCCGACTTCCTTATTCGCCTTTTTGCATTTCTGAATTACAAAATGTGGGTCTTTTGCTGTTTCCAAGTGAAAAATTATCCTCTTCACGGGTTCTATCAGCCAATCTTCTATTCTTTTTTCGATATCGCTAATCATCAAGTGAACTTCTATGTTTAATTTTGTTTCCAAAGTAAGAAGATTGGACGCGTTGTGCCAAATCGTATTTTTGGTAAACGTACCATCGGCAACATCTATCTGAACCCAACTAGAGTCTGTTTGAGTTTCAATCAGTTCGATTTTCTCCTTTATTTTTTTAAAACTTTTTGAGTTTATTGTGGGAATAACTTGCATTGAGTGTATTATATCATTTTTGAGAAAAATAAAAAAAGCCCCCGAAAGAGCTTTTTGCTTTGACATTAAATTATGAAATTAAAAGAGGGTGTGTATAGATTTTCTCAATTGGACGAAAATCGTAATCAAAAAAACCGTCTCTAAAAAAAGGGTCATGTAAAATCGGGGTGTTGCCTTCAGGGTCGTTGCTCACACACGTGCCGTAACCCATCCAAAAACCCATATGTCTGTGCATCTTGCTATCTCTTCCTAGGCGGGGTTCCCAGATTACAACGGGACCACGGTTTTCTGTCCCTTGTGGGTCTTCCTCTAAAACCCATCCGCAATTTCTCAACGCTCTCTCAAGGGAATCAACATTTACATAAATCGTGTCTATGAGATTAAATCTATGTAAAACAACTGAGACAAAATAAGCGCACGAGAATCTGCCATTTTGGCAAAGGTCTATGGATTCTCCTTTGGAATTTATGAACCAATCATTCTGGTACAGCGAGCTCCCGACACTCTTTTCAATCATATTCAGATAGTTTTTTTTCAAATCAAAAACCAGCGACTCTTTTTTCATTTTCATTCTCCTCCTTTCAGGGTTTTGCTTGTTTTTATTAATCTAATCGTTTTTTTATTGCATTGATAATCGGTAAGAATTCTTTTTACATCTGCCTTCCTACTCTCGTTGTTTTTCCCCGGAAACCACGATGCTCTGTAAAACAAGGCCCAACCGGCTGTTTTTTCTTCTGTGGGTAATAATTCAAAATAAGAATACTCATCGCCGGCAGGTGTATAATAAACTTTTATAACACTGCGATTATCATGCGGATGGTTTTTTATAATATCATCAAGCCATCTTTTTGCGCGAGGTCTTTGCCTGACAATATCATAAAATTCGGCAATTCTTAATTTCGCCTCATCCGCAAGCATACTCAGCGGATATCCATCAATAAACTTCATATACTTGCCTATGGTTAGTCTTTTGACATCTCCGTAGTAATTATCCATGGATTTTTCCGTCTTTAAATAATTAATGAAAATCGCCAAATATTCCGCTTCCCCATGTCTTAACGACTCTAGAGTAGATTTCATATTATCATGGTTTTTTATAAATGCCGACAAGTTTCCTGCAAACAAGAAAAACAGACAAACAAAAAGTGCGCAAAACAGAAATTTTTTCATTTTTCAAATACCTCCTTTCCCTTCTTTTCTTGTTTTTAGCACTTTGCTTTTTTAAAGTAAAGTGGTATAACCTTAACAAATCGTTTTTTGAAAAATAAACTTTTAGCGGGGAACTATTATGCAGGCAATGGTAAATATTATAATCGGTCTGATTCTTATTTTTGGAACATTGTTTGTAGAATTTATAAAACTAATACAAGGGCTAAGCAAATTAGGCAAGAAAGTTATTGAGAAAAAAAATGAACTGCTTGTTCCCGCAATACGCCGTTTTTGGCCCAGGTGGCTCACACCCAACAGGCTTACATCTGTCCGTATTGCTTTAGCGCCGATAATTTTTGCCATGTTTTTTGATTATCCGGAATGGCGCGCGTGGATTCTGGTGTTTTTCTCAATCGGAATGGTTACGGATTTTTTTGACGGTTTGGTTGCCAAGGCTCTTGATATGCAAAGCAGGTTGGGAATAATTCTTGACCCAATTGCCGACAAGATTCTCGTTGTGCCGATTTTTTTCTTTATTCTCCGAGAAAACACATTCTTATTGTTTTCTCTTGTTGGCGCCGAATGTATTTTGATAATGACCGCTCTTCTTGTCATTTTTCTCGGCAAAGATTCCAGCTCCAACCATTTTGGCAAATGGAAATTTACATTTCAAGTAGTTGCCATTTTCCTTTTTTTGATTTTCGGAAATTCTGCGTGGATAACCAGCATGCTTTGGATTTCCGTAGGGTTGGCTGTTTTTAGCATAATCGGACACCTAAAAGTTTTAAAAAGATAAAGAAAAATGGCTTAAAAACCCCGAAACCTGGTTTCGGGGTTTTTCATAACACTCCTTGTTTTTCGTTTATAAAATTGATATATTTACAAATATCTAAACACACAATGCAGTCGTAGCTTAGCTGGTTTAAAGCGCCGCCCTGTCACGGCGGAGATCGTGGGTTCAAATCCCATCGACTGCGCATTAATAAAAAGCCGGGGGTCAATCCGACTTTTTTAAAAAATTGTGACTTGAAAGTATTGAAAGTACAACGACATCGCCGTAATTAAAAGAACTAGGACATAGATAAAAATGGCAATACTGTAATAGATTTTCAGTTGCCACTTGGTAATCAAACCGATTTTATTCACTGTCTCAATAACAAAAACAGGCACTACCGAAAGAAATATTTTTGACAAAATTAAACCCCACAATCCAAATTGAACCAAATAATAATCCAACAAGGGATTCATCTCGTCCAAATATCCAAAATGTATTCCCAACGATGTCGCTCCTAAATCAAAAAAACAGATTCCCAACAAAATCACCCCAAATTTGCTAATCATAAAAACACTCTCCTTTTTATTTTTATATCAAAGTGCAAAAAATTTTCCGGTGCGAGCACCAGGGATTGAACCTGGGACCTCTGTCTTATCAGGACAGCGTTCTACCACTGAACTATGCTCGCGAATTTTTTAATTTACCGTTTTATGATACCAAAAACCCGCCATGTTTTGCAACACGGCGGGTTTTTGGTAATTATCCTTTATTTTGCTCCGTTCAGAGCGGTCTCGATTTAGGGCTACGAGACTAACACCTGTATCAGCCTAGAGCTGAATCTACCTAATTGTTCCGAAATACATCGGAACGAATTTATAGTTATGTTCCACGACCAGCTTCCGCTAGCCGTGCCTTGTTACGACTTATGCCTTGTTACTGATCTTACTTTGGACCGACTTAAAGCCGAGCTTCCAGTACTACCAGCTCCCTTGCATTGACGGGCAGTGAGTACAAGACTTGAGAACGTATTCACCGCGGTATAGCTGACCCGCGATTACTAGCGATTCCAACTTCATGGAGTCGAGTTGCAGACTCCAATCCGAACTGAGACCGGCTTTGATAGGATTAGCTCCACCTTGCGGTTTGGCAACCTATTGTACCGGCCATTGTATCATGCGTGTAGCCCAGGACATCAAAGGGACATGCTGACTTGGCGTCATCCTCACCTTCCTCCCAGCCTTTTGTTCGCAAGCTTACGCTTGTGCGCAAAAGGCTGGGCAGTCTGCTGTGACACTTGTAACACAGCATGAGGGTTGCGTTCGTTACCCCACTTAAGGGAACAATTCAAATCACGAACTGACGACAGCCATGCATCACCTGTACTAGTGTCCTTGTGAGAAGGTCCAACTTTCATCGAACTTTCACTAGTATGTCAAGTCCTGGTAAGGTTCTTCGTTTATCGTCGAATTAAACCGCATGATCCACCGCTTGTGCAAGTCCCCGTCTATTCCTTTGAGTTTTAATCTTGCGATCGTACTTCCCAGGCGGTTCTCTTAACGCGTTAGCTTCGCCTCTCAAAGGGTCGATACTTCGAAAAGCTAGAGAACATCGTTTAGGGCGTGGACTACAGGGGTATCTAATCCCTTTCGCTACCCACGCTTTCGTGTCTCAGGGTCAGGAATACGCCAGCCTGCTGCCTTCGCTTTTGGTGTTCCTCTGGATATCAACGGATTTCACCCCTACACCCAGAGTTCCACAGACCTCTCGCATCCTCAAAGTACTGCCGTTTCTCACCCATTTTTTGCGTTGAGCGCAAAAATTTAAAGCAAGACTAACAGCACCCCCTACACACTCTTTACGCCCAGTGATTCCGGACAACGCTCGGGGCACTCGTATTACCGCTGCTGCTGGCACGAGTTTAGCAACCCCTTATTCCTGTCTTAATGTCAAATCCCACTAAGTGGGAACTTCTTCAAACATAAAAGTACTTTACACTCCGAAGAGCTTCATCGTACACGCGGCGTCGCTCCATCAGGCTTTCGCCCATTGTGGAAGATTCTCGACTGCAGCCACCCGTAGGTGTATGGCCCGTGTCGCAGTGCCATTGGTGGGGGTCAGGCTCTCACCTCCCCTAGCCGTCATCGCCTTGGTAAGCCGTTACCTTACCAACAAGCTGATAGCCCGCAGGCTCATCCTAATCCGGAATCCCGCTAAGCGGGAACCTTTACTCCGACACCATAAATGGGTCGGAGACTATCGGGTATTAGTCCGCCTTTCGGCGGGTTGTCCCCGTGATTAGGGTAGATACCTACGTGTTACTACCCCGTTCGCCGGTTGTCCCAATAAATTATCGGAACCCCCTTGACTTGCATGCCTTATCCACGCCGCCAGCGTTCATCCTGAGCTAGGATCAAACTCTCAATAAAAATGAGAACGGAACAAAATAAAAGATAATTGTGTGTTTAATTTTTTTTGGTTTATTGCACAAACCTAAACTGTCAAAGTACTCTTCATACTTTTCTTTACTTTCTTTCTATCACCTATTTCTTGCTTTTCTACCCTCCCGTTGGATCAATCATCATATACCAGTTATTATATTTCTATAAAAACAAAAGTCAAGCGGTTTATAAAAAAACAGCAGAGATTTAGTCTCCGCTGTTTTTGATTTTATTTTTACCTCAGTCCTAAATACTACCGAAATCTTTCTTTGTCATAAATGTTAAAGACACTTCGTCATTGGACAAAAAAATACCCGATATTACAAGAGGTTCTTTTCCTTTGTTTCGCCACTGCCAATTTTTTTCAAGCCATGCGACTGCCTCATTATCCACAAATATATCATCCCCAGAAGCCCGTATCACAAGCTGATTAGCTTTCCCTACTTGTATTTTTAATTCTGCCATTCCATATTCCTCCTTTTTCTTTTTTAAAGAATTTTTAGGCCTACATTAAATTATGCACAAATTTTGGATATTGTCTACTCCAGCGACTAAAAACATTCCAACATTCTTGAGAATGTAAGAATGTTTACAAAAAAGAAAAAACCCCGCTATTGCGAGGTGAGCCCAAAGGGCTTTTAAAAATTTTATTAAATTTTTAGTCAACACTCAAACGAAAGTACCATCATTTCACCCATCCTTTTTCAATGTCCTTAAGCCTACAACTAAAACAACTATAACAAAAAGTAACAGATTGGTCAAGCATTCTGAGAATAACGGCGCATGCCCATTAAAATGCCTAGCCCCGCAAAAATTGTAACCATATTGGAACCGCCATAACTCATAAATGGCATATTGAGACCCGTAATTGGCAGTATCCCCATATTCATCCCAGTATGCAGAACAAAATGTGTCATGATAAAGATGGCAATGCCGATACCAAACAAACGTTCAAAATTTGTTTGCCCATTTTGCGCGTTTTTTAGAATGCGCCAAATGAGAAAACCAAAACAAAAGAAAACAATTAACACACCCGTAAGACCCCACTCCTCGGCAAAAGCGGCAAATATAAAATCCGTTCTGTACTCTGGCAAGAATGCCAAACGACTTTGTGTGCCATAACCAAGCCCCTTTCCCCAAACTTGTCCCGAACCAATGGCAATCATAGATTGCAGAGCATTATAACCTGCGCCCCGCGGATCTTGCAGCGGATTCATGAATACCATGACCCTTTCTTTCTGATAGGGTTTCAAAACAAACATCCAACTTGTCGCAAATATTATCATCGCCATAAGAATAACCAAAAGAAGGTGCTTTTTACTAATTCCGGAAACAAGAATCATACCGAGCCAGATAAGAACAAAAACCGACGCGGAACCAAAATCGGGTTGCAAAAAGACAAGCAAGGAAGGCAGGACAATATAAAATCCGGAAATTAAAATATGACGAAAACGCGCGATTTCAATATGCCGACGCGTAAAATATTTAGCAAGAACTAAGATAATTAAAAGTTTTATAGGATCCGCAGGCTCTACGGAAAAAAATACAAGGTCAAACCAACTGGATGCGCCACGAATTGTTTCTCCAATTAAAAATAATACCAGTAGAACACACACCGCGATGCCAAACAGAAGAAGTAAGAGTCCGCTGTTTTTTAAAAAACTCCAATCAACTTGACTAAAAAAAAAGAAAATAAGGAAACTCACGGCTATCCAAATAACCTGCCTATTGAAAAAATAAGCGCCTTCACTCTCCATCATTGGTCTCATTGTAATTAATCCCGCTCCAAGAAGTGGAATGAAGGAGGCGGTTAAAAGCCAGTCTATTCTTAAAAAAGATAATTTAAATTTAGATTTCACCATTAACTCTTGTAAAAATTTTGCTTGAAGATGGTAGTACCTCAAGCGGTTCACCCCATGTAAAAACGACATCGCGAATTGATTTCCCCGCAATTAAATCAACATTGGTAGAACTAACAGCAATGGCATTTTCATCCTTATCATATAAAACAACTGTCACGGCTATATCTTTAACAGAAAACAACGACTCGTTAAACAAACGGGCGCGCATTGTTGGAAGGGGATAATTAGAAAAGTTTTTTTCGGAAACAACAAGTGCTAGTTTTTCCTCTTCTGTGTATTTCCACTCAGACAAAGGCTCTATTTCAACAAAGGCCTTGGCAACATCTCTCTTGCCTGTTTTTATGCCAGTCTCAAAGATTAAAAATTCATCCTGCGGATTCAAAAATGTTTGCCCCTCTTTTATGGCAACAAGGACATTGACCGAATCATAAATCTTGAATGTATATTTTAAACGAGGCATGCCGTAAAAAAGATTGGGATTCTTAATTAAAGAAGCTACTTCGTACACGCCATCGCTCACCTCAAACACTCTTGTCCACATGGTGACAACATCTTTGGGATTCACAACACAGGGCGTGCACCCCCCGCCACAGTCTACACTTTCCTCATCTTGGTTTTGTTTGTTGTCAAAACAAGTTGCCTCGGGTCTATTCCAATAAATAATCCCTACTATCATGGCCAACACAAAAAAAGCGACAATCAAAAAAAAGATCAACTGTTTTTTTGCGCGCCAGTTAAAAATAGACATGATATAGTATATTATACAAAAAAATAAAATTAAATACAGTATTTTGGCGACTAGCTACTTTCCCCTTGCGAGTATCATCGCCTCAAGAGAGCTTAACTTCTGTGTTCGGAATGGGAACAGGTGTTTCCTCTCCGATAAGTCACCAAAATACTATATTTAATTTTAATCGCTTGTTTAATGTAATTTTTGCGCATAAGAGAGAGGGTAAATGGATTAATTAGTACTCTTCAGCTAAATACATTACTGCACTTACACTTTGAGCCTATCAACGTGGTAATCTTCCACGAAATCCCTGCCTCGCCCGAGGGCGAGACAAATTTCTAATCTTGGAGTAGGCTTCCCGCTTAGATGCTTTCAGCGGTTATCCTTTCCCGACATAGCTACCCAGCAATGCTCCTGGCGGAACAACTGGTACACCAGAGGTCAGTTCATTCCGGTC
>JAHISW010000044.1 GCA_018817995.1 Patescibacteria group bacterium
GCTCAGATGGATGGCGCGATTTTGGTTGTTGCCGCTACAGATGGCGCTATGCCTCAAACGAGGGAGCACATTTTGTTAGCCAAACAAGTTGGTGTTCCTAAAATTATTGTCTTTTTGAATAAAATTGACCAGGTTGACGATCCGGAACTTATTGAATTGGTTGAGGCTGAAATGAGAGAATTATTGACCAAATACGGTTTCGATGGAGAAAATGCTCCGATTATAAAAGGTTCGGCCCTAAAAGCTCTCGAAGGGAAGAGCGTTGATGATGAGGCGGTTAAACAAATATTGGAACTTACAAAAGCCTTGGATGAATACATTCCCGAACCTGTTCGCGACACCGAAAAACCGTTTTTGATGCCGGTTGAAGACATCTTCTCTATTGAGGGACGTGGAACAGTAGTTACGGGCAGAATTGAAAGAGGAAAAGTAAAGGTTGGAGAAGAGATTGAAATTGTTGGCTTGAAGGATACGGCAAAGTCTACAGTCACGGGTATTGAAATGTTCAATAAATCTCTTGAAGAGGGATTATCAGGGGATAATGCGGGCATCCTTTTGAGAGGATTAAAAAAAGAAGATATTGAAAGAGGTCAAGTTTTAACAAAGCCCGGTTCCGTTACTCCTCATACCGAATTTGAAGCCGAGATATATATTTTGACAAAAGAAGAAGGTGGTAGGCATACTCCATTTTTTTCCGGATACAAACCGCAGTTTTACATTCGTACAACCGACGTAACCGGCGAGGTGACTCTTGCTGAAGGAGTTGAAATGGTGATGCCCGGCGATACGGTGACATTTAAGGTTAAGTTAATTTCCCCGATTGCTTTGGAAGAAAAGCAGAGGTTTGCTGTTCGCGAAGGCGGCAAAACGGTTGGGGCGGGTGTTGTGACGAAGATTGTTGTATAGTGATTTTTTAGCAAAGAGTTGTTGACAAAATGGTTGAAAAAACAAAACAGAAGAAAAAGGGAGAAGTAGTTGAGGCGCAAAAATTGCGAATACGCATTAAAGCGTATGACCATAAGGTTTTAGACAACAGTGTCAAACAAATAGTGGAGGTTGTAGAAAGGGCCGGCATAAGTTTTGTTGGACCGATTCCACTTCCTACGGCAATAAAGAAGTACACTGTTAATCGATCAACCTTTGTTCACAAGGATGCGCGGGAACAGTTTGAAATGAGGGTACATAAACGACTTTTGGATATTTTAAATCCTAATCCTAAGGTGATTGATATGTTGACCAGTTTGAGTTTACCCGCGGGTGTTGACATAGAAGTCAAAACTATATGATGACAAAATCCCCCGAAAGGGGGATTTTGAAAAGAAAAAATTTGGCATGAAATTTATTTTGGGACATAAAATTAAAATGACACAGCTTTTTGATGAGAACGGAAAAGTTTTTCCGGCGACTTTGGTTTTGGCTGAACCAAACAGCGTAGAAATGGTAAAGACGGAAGAAAAAGATGGTTATAAAGCGGTGCAGGTTCTTTCCGGAAAACAGAAAAAAGAGTTTCGTTTAGAAGATTTGGGAGACCTGCCTCGCCTTGGGCTCGTCAAGGCGGGATGGAAAAAGGGCGATAAGGTTGATGTTTCTGTTTTTGAAGAAGGAAACAAGATTCAAGTCAGTGGTATCTCCAAAGGTAAGGGGTTTCAAGGGGTGGTAAAAAGACACGGGTTTCATGGCGGTCCCAGAAGCCATGGGCAAAAGCATTCTGAAAGAGAGGGGGGCTCTATCGGAGCTACCGGTCCGCAGAGAGTTTTCAAAGGGAAGAAAATGCCCGGGCGAATGGGGGGTGATAGAGTTACAATAAAAAATTTGAAAGTTTTAAAGATAGATAAAGAAAATAATGAAATTTTAATTAGTGGCGCAGTGCCGGGTAAAAGAGGAACATTGTTGGAGATTAGAAGTATTTAATTCATGGAATTAAAGACATACAACCAAAATGGCGAAGAGGTTGGCAAAATAAAATTGCCCGACAAGATTTTTGGTTTGCCATGGAATGAGGATTTGATTTATCAGGTTATTGTTTCAATGCAGTCCAACAAGAGAGCGGGCACAGCCCATGCCAAAACAAGAGCGGAAGTCAGTGGTGGTGGCGCAAAGCCTTGGAGGCAAAAAGGCACAGGAAGGGCGCGACACGGTTCAAGGAGATCTCCCATTTGGATTGGCGGTGGAGTAACGCACGGCCCTCTTAAAGAAAAAAACTATGATAAAAAAATAAACAAAAAGATGAAACAAAAGGCTCTTTTTGTATCTCTTTCTCAAAAAGTTAGAGATGGCGAGATGTTGGTTTTAGACGATATTAAAATAAGCGCGCCAAAAACAAAGGAGGCGAATGTCATAGTTTCCAGTTTGGGTGGTATTAAGGGTTTTGAAAAAATAAAGACCAAAAGAAAAAATAGGGCATTGTTTTTAACAAACACTAAAAATGATAAAATTCTCCGTTCCTTTAACAATTTACCGGGGGTTGCCGTTGAAGAATCAAGGAACTTGAACCCCCTCAGTGTTTTGACATATAAGTATTTAATTTTTTCTAAAAAATCATTGGACTTTTTCTCAAAAAAGGAGGAATAGGTGACCATTGACAGGTCCCCGCCAGTATATCTGGCGGGGGATTTTTAATTAGCGAGGTCCGATATCTTCTTATTGTATACAGTTTCTGCGGTCGCAGATTTTATATACTTTTGATTTGAGGCTAACTATTA
>JAHISW010000045.1 GCA_018817995.1 Patescibacteria group bacterium
CACAAAACCAAACAACAAGCACCTATCCCATGCTATAGCACTGAATAGGTACCTAACAATGAGCGAGGTTCAACCTCACTCATTGAGTTTCGTGTGAGTATTCCATCAAAATCAAGCTTGATTTTGATGGAATGGGGCAAAAAATGGCTTAGTTTCGTATCCTCCCCAAAATTGTATCTGTTGGATATCCGATATCGCACAGATATACTATAACTCTCACGACCGTGACAACTCTATCACATTTTAAAGCAAATTTATTTTAATTCAAAAGAAATTAATCCTAATTTTTTAATTTTATCACGATAATTCGGAAAACTGTCATAAACTTTTTTCATTTCATCAACCGAAGAAATGAAGGGCATTATTTTTTTAAAATCAATCTTCCCAACCATCTCGTCAACACTTCTAAAAATTTTTATATTTTTAATTTCTTTTTCAAATTTCTCCCCGTCACAAGAAAAAACTAAGATGTCCCCCACTTCAATTCTTCTAAAACTATCTGTCGCGGCGCGAGTTTCAACAGTCTTTTCTCCGCTTTTGACCGCGTCGAAAACATATTTATCCACTTTCCGCATTCTTAAAACCCGCCTTTTCATAAATTTATTTTACTAAAACCTTTTCTAACACAGTGTCGTATTCCTCAAAGCCCTCCCTCTTGTATAACTTTATTGCCTTCTCGTTTCTAGAAGAAGCAACAATTCTCAATCTTTTAATTCCTTTTTCTTTACACCACTCTTCAAACATTCTAATAAATTTAGTTCCTATACCATCGCCCCTATAATTTTCTTCAATAAAAGTTGTTTCTCCCTCCCCAATTTTACTTGGGTTTCGATAGTCTTCTACGTCATTTATTCCCCCAACAAAATACCCAATTATTTTTTCATTGTCAGTAGCAACATAAGCAAACCCGTCACCCTCAATTCTATTTCTAAAAAATTCATCTCCTCTCTGCGCCATTGAATAATTAGGATCTATTGTATCATCAAATTCATTAAACTCTTTAACGCAAAGTTTTTTGTTTAATTCTTTGATTACCTCCAAATCTTCAATTGTAATTTTTCTTATTTTTATTTTTGAATTATCCATAATTTTATTTTATCACAAAATTATTAAATTCCGCACAGAAACTCCACTTGGAAGCTCAGCTTCCAAGTGGAGTTTCTCCCCAAAAAATATCCCAAAAAACCCCGGCGATGATTAAAAGTACATATTTCATAAATTTATTTTTTATTGCAAACTCCGAATTAAAGCATTCACGAAACTAAAATTTCCATCTCCTTCCAAAACTACATCAAAATTTTCTTTATAATCTTTTCTTGATTTATCATAGTCAAAATTTAGAAAACCGATTTTTAATAAGTTGTGATAATCAAACCCCTCAATCATCCCTAAATCACCCACACTGTCTCCTAACAAAATAACATTTCTTCTGTTTTTAATTGATTGATAAACCTTAGGAATCTTTTCTAAAATTGTCTCGTCTTTGTTTAAACAATGGACAATCGGTTCTTTCGTTGATGCAGCTCTCCCGTTCTCATCCCAGTTAAAACTATTCGTTACGTAAAATATATTAGAATAATCTTTTTTAATATTTTGAAAAAATAACTGTATAGCATCTCCACAACCGCTTGCGGAAAGAATAACTAAAGGAATATTATTTTCATAAAGAAAATCTAAAAAATCTGTAACACCCTCCCTAAATTTAACATGTCCGTTTTTTACAATGTCTTCCAAATCGGATTTGGACAAACCGGATTGAATCAATAATTCATGATGAGCTTTCCACCATTCTTTCATTTTCTCTTTTTTCTCAGATAAAGAAATATTTGGATCCACTTCAATAGAATGATACTTATTAAATAATACGTGGGCTTGCTCAGCATACCCTTCTTTTAGATGGTTTCCGTCCCTCAGCATAGAAATAATAGAGGGAGTTTTAATTCCATCTATAGCCCCGTAAGTTAGGGTCCTGTCAAAATCGGATAGAATATGTAGATTTTGATATCCAGCTTTCTTTATTTGGATTTTTAATTTTTCTAAATCTTCTGGGTTTGAAATTATAACTTCCATAAATTTATTTTTTATCGCTCATTTTTTGTATGGCGTCTTTCAAAACCATTGTCGCCTTACAATCATCTTCATTATACAATAAAATCCTTTTCAAAATCTCCTCGTCTTTTTTATCCAAATAATTATTGAACCATTGGATAGACAAAGCACCTGACGGTGTTTCATCCCTCCATTCAAAACCTAAATATTGAGCAAGGGCCTTCAGTGAATAACTACCAAGTGGCCAATCTGTATTTTTTAAAACAATCTGGTATAAATCTATAACATTTGGATTATCAAAAAACTCTTCAACCTCTTTTTCAGAAATCACATCAGAATAAGTTCGCTGCATCCTTTTATATGTACTTTTTTCATGGGGTGAAAAATAATAAACAGAAAAATCATCTTTAGGCAAAGATCTTATGTATTCCCAAAACTCTCCCCAAGCTCTCTTTTCTTCTTCAATCGTTATATCTTTGGCAGTAAAATCTAAAAACCTTTCTTTTTCTCCGCTTCTTTCATAAACCCCGTGCAAATATACAAATTCTTGCGTTGGGTCATCTTCAATATCAAAAAACAATTCATGAGAAACTTTTGGAAAATCCACCTTATCATAAACAACCGGTTCTTTTGTGTTCTTCAAAATATTTGCCCTAATAACATCTTTTTTTAAGGTTTTCTCCCCCACCCCCTTTAGAAATTCTTTGTCCCTCTTTTTCATATCTAAAAATATTTCAATATCTGCATTTAATAAATCTTCAATCTTTTTTATTTTTACATCTTCATACAATTTATCTCTCCTACTTCTCCCCAGATAAAACAAACCCGTTAAATCGTCTTCTTCAGTAACCCATTTTTTACAACTGTCGTACCATGGGCATAATTTACAAATTCCGGCCATAGCTGGCTTATTCTTTATCTTGTCTTCCAAAAGCGCAGAAACTGCTTCTCTTGTATTTTCATAAAATTCCCAAAAAGTAGTATTATCTCTTGCGCCTAATGGCAAATTCAAATCATAAATAATTTCATCTCCTTTTATGTCAAAAATAATGCCAATTTTTTTATTTTCAAAACCCAGTCTATTTAACGCATCTGAATACAAAGCAAGCTGAATAGCATAATGCTTCTTGAGCTTCCCCGCCTTACCATTTTCCATGTCCACACCCTCGCGACCCATTCCAGATTTTATATCCACTGGCACATATTGCCCGTCCGGCATTATTTTTAATAAATCAGGAATTCCCCTCAAGTTATCTTTAATTAAAACCCCCTGATAAATCAGCGGAGTTTTCTTTTTCATCGCCTCAATAGTTTTTTCAAACCTTTCCTCAAAATCACCCTTAGACAAATCTAAATAATCTCCAATTTTGGAAATCACTTTTTCTTCGTAATTAATACCCCTATCCCAGAGCATTTGAACAAAAGGATTCGTTTCCTCTATTTTTTCATCTTTAGGGCCATGCTCATCCCGCCACACCCTGTGCGGACATTGCATGTAGTCATATAGTTTTGAAGCTGTGATGTACATAAATTTACATTAAGTTTTTGAATTTCTTGTTTTGCCTTGTCTTTGTCCATAACACCCCTAATTCTCCCCCACTTCGCTCACTTTTGCAACTGAGTGTACGCGACCGCCTGTGGCTATGTAGTAAGATACTTCCCAACTATCAACATCCGATGTTGATAGTTGGGATATTCCATCAAAATCAAGCTTGATTTTGATGGAATGGGGCAAAAAATGGCAAGAAGAAAGTTATCCACATTTTTATTTGCATTTTATTTGCATTTTTCAACCGCTTGGTATAAGTTGTAGACATACCTCTCCCGAGGTTAATTCGGGAAAACTATCCACAAAGACCTGACTTGTCAGGTCTTTGTTCTATTTTGGCTATATATTTCTTTATATTTTGGGCATTGATTACCAATTCTGCCGAATTTTTTAATTTAGTCGTAATATATCCCGCTTTTATAATAATAATTTTCTTTTTCTTTTTTCTTAAAAATTTGTTTAAATATGTAAAATCTGCATCTCCCGAAAAAATACAAAAAGTGTCATAATGTTCAATCATTTTAATTGCATCAACAGAAATTTCTACATCAAAATTGCTTTTTATATTCTTCTAATTTCATATTCTAAAACGGCGATTTTATTCCTAACCCTTTGCAAAAACTTTTTATTTTTTTCTCTTCTTTTTCACCCATTGGAAACTTCCCACTCTCTATTCTATTCATACACTCTTCATCACATTCTTTTTCGATTATAGAAAATTCTTTGTCTTTATATTGTTTAAAAAACTTACAAAGTTGGTTAAAATACTCATGATAAATAAAAAAATTGGGCGCAACGCTAATCTTCTTTAAAACACTTTTTGATATATTATTAGCCATATATTAAACATTGTGAAAAAATAAAATAATTAATTCTACACAAACAACCCCTGCAAAAGGCCCTTTTTGAACTTTTGGGTTAAGGTTGTTTCTTTATTCATAATATTAAAAAATTGAGAGTTTTTAGCCTCTCAACACTTTCAGTCTATACCCATTTAAAAAACCCGAAATATTGACTTCATCTCAATTTTGTAGTGTTATTGTCTATCTACATCTCTAATTCCATTTGTTTGTCTGACGCTTCCTCTATCTTTTGCGCTTCTTTATAATAAGGCTTTGTCCACAAAGGGACTTCTGGTTGTTTGCCTGCCAACAAATCTTTGACAGAAATTATCTGAATTTTTGGAAATTCTTTTGGTGAATAACTAACTTTGTAAGCACCTGCCAATACCGCTTCCTGCAACATTGGTTTTGTTGGTTCCTCAAGTGTTATAAACACACCGCCAACTGCTCGTTCCCTCTCAACATCTCCTTTCAGTGTTGCAATGTCGTTTCTTTGAACCTTGCCACTTTTTACCTGAACAAGCAATTTGCCGTATTCATCTTTTCCATTTATTTTATCTAAAAATGTGGTAATTACACCGTCAATCCCTTTGTCTGCGCCCCTCATATTTTCCTTTGTCTTACTTTGCGCGGGCATCGCATTAACTAAATCTAAGGCCCAATACTCAAATTCAAATCTGTCTTTTTTAGCCAGCGCCCTTGCTCCGGATAAGTCTTTTGGCAAACCATCGGTAAAAATCCTTAAACCCTTGCCCCTAAATTGGTCCCTTAATCTTCGTTTTATTAAATTTATTGCCAACATGGTAACATCTATGCCAATCCATTTACGCTTAAGCCTTTCCGCAACAGCAACTGTTGTGCCACAACCACAAAAAGGGTCTAGGACTAAATCACCTTCGTTTGACGATGCTTTAATAATTCTCTCAAGAAGAGCTTCGGGTTTTTGTGTTGGGTAACCAAGTCGCTCTTTAGCTTGAGAATTTATGACTGGAATTAACCAAACATCATTCTCTCTTTTATTCTTGTATGATAATTTTGTTTTCTTTTTAGTGATTTTTCTGTGTAATCAGTGAACGACGAATTGAAAGTATAATTCTTAGAATTGTTGGTATAGAAAAATATAACATCATGCATTCCTAAAAATTTGTTAGCACTACCTGTCCACCTTCTGTAGTGCCAAATAATCTCATTTTGAAAATTTTTCTTCCCGAAAATTGTATCCAAAATAATTTTTAAATAATGACTCGCTGTTGGATCACAATGTAAATACAAACTTCCTGTATTTTTTAAAACACGACGCAACTCAATCAATCTGACTGTTATCATTACCAAATATGCCAGAACATCATTGCGACCAACAATTTTTTCTAACGCCTGAATTAATTCAGAAATACCCTGGTTTACTTTTGTTTTGGATTTTTCAATACCAATCAATTCTTTGAAAGTTTTTTCAGCATCTCTATTCCAATGCCAACTATCCTCAAACGCTTTAATTTGAGCAGGGCTATCTTGCAATCCTTCTTTAAACAAAACATTATAATCCCGTTTTGAATTAAATGGCGGATCAGGATAAATCACCGCAACCTCCACCTTCGCCCGAGGGCTACGGCGAGACAAAACAAAAAACCGCTTTCTCCAATGATTGAAGTTGGACTTCAATCATTGGAGTATTCCACCAAAATCAAGAAGGGTTTTGATGGAATGTGGCAAAAAAAAAACGAGACTTCCGTCTCGTTTTTTGGTTTTGGCCTAAAGGGGAGGTCCCTTGGTCATAACTCTTCGGTTGTGTTCCATAAGTTCTTCAAGGGTATACCAATTAGCGAAACTCAAACACATTTGAATAGCAGTCAAATGACTTCCTGTCTTGCGTCGCTTTTCTGGATCTTTGGCAAACTGTTTTACGCCATCTGTAAGAAAATGCGCATGCGCAAGCATTTCCTTGTTACTTAACGATGCAAATGTTCGTTTTGGATCCATGCGAATCTTTGGGATTAATGCTTTTCGAAACAGGTCTTCATACATCTCAATGACAGAAATGATTTGCCCTGATGTCATTTCATCCTCCTTTTTCAAACAACTGTATTATTCTTATTCAACCACAAAACGCGGAATTTTTCTAGCCCCACATCTGTTGGATATCCGATATCGCACAGATACATCAACCACCCATTTCACCAAAATCAAGGGGGTTTTGGTAGAATAGGACGCAACTTCGCTATTATGCCCCGTGTAGGATTCGAACCTAGGACCATCAGCTTAAAAGGCTGTCCCGCCAGGCGGGATAAATTGCTCTACTTTACCCCGCCTGAGGCGGGGCAACTGAGCTACCCAATGTCCGCCCACTAGGACTCGAACCTAGGACCATCAGCTTAAAAGGCTGTTGCTCTACCAACTGAGCTATGGGCGGATTTCTTTTTTCCTTAATATAAATAATAAAGACACAAGTGGCAACA
>JAHISW010000005.1 GCA_018817995.1 Patescibacteria group bacterium
AAAGAGAAAGAAGTCAGTGCATACAAAAAAAGAATTGAAGAAGTGGGCGATACAGATATAGACGATCGTTTGTTTCAAGAATTATTTAATTTAGGAGCTGAAACTTTTTCACTTGATGATGATTATATCGCTCGCAAACTTGACGTGAGCCGTAGTACTGTTGAGAGATGGAAAAAGGGAGAGACTGCGCCAGTTCCCACAATAAGAAAAACGATTTTAAAAAGATTGGTTGAGCTAGAAACACAATTCTTATTTGGGGTATTGACAAATTAGTTTATTCGTGTATAATACGAACAGGATACAGAGGTACATGGTTTGTGCACGAACTATGTACCCAACCCGCAAGGAGTGTCCAGGGGTTATTGGCCCAAGGATACGACCGATGACTTGCGGAGGAAATAGGAGATAATCGGTCTTACTTCCTAAGAGACCAAGGACATCCTTTAGGGAGAACAAAAGATTTATGTCCAAGATCTCGCCCGGCCTTCTCAAACCGAGAAGTGCCGGGCCTTTTTATTTTACCCCGCCGTGTCGGGGTTTGTGAGGTTTTCGGCTTTGTCTATGAAAAGTATTCCGTTGAGGTGGTCTATCTCGTGTTGTATGGTTTGGGCCAAAAGTCCGGAGGCGCCTCGGGTGAATTTGTTTCCATCTCTGTCGTACGCCTCAACCTTCACTTTTTCCGCTCTTTTGACCTCGCCAAAGGAATTGGGCGCGCTTAGACAACCTTCTGGAAAATTTTTTTGCGCCTTGGATGCATTTGTTATAACAGGGTTTATGAAAACCATATTTTTGAATTCTGTTTTTAGTTTTTTTGTATAAGGGCCCAGCGCCCATTCTGAAATGACGGTGATTCTCCAGCTTTCTCCGATTTGGGGAGCGGCGACCGCCAAAGCATCGTCTTTTTCATAGATGACTTTTTCCATTTTCTTTATTATGTTTTGGAATTTTTTTGATGTTATTTTATCAACAGGAACATCCTGCGCTTTTTGTCTAAGCACCTTTTCTCCCTTTTCAAAAATTTTTATCGTTGTTTTCTTGTCTTCCATTTTTTTATTATAACAAGCTTTCCGGGCCGATGTCTATTTTGTGTTTGGATGGAAGGGAGGAGAGAATGGCGCGCAGATTGTCGCGTTTTTGTTTTTGCTCTTCGTTTTGAGGATTCAGCCACATACTTGGTTCCAATTTGAGCAGGAGACACAAGCGGTAGTTATTTTTTATTTTTGGCGCAAACATTGGAAATTTTATCGGCTTGTAATTTTCCAGTTTTTTAACGAGCGCGTCCATCTCTTTTTGGGCTTGAGATTTATTTTTGCTCTCTACAATTATTTTTATAAGAGTCTTGAAGGGAGGATAACCGAGAGCTTTGCGGAATAAAAGTTCAGACTGGTAAAATTTTCCGATATCGCCCTTCATAACGTTATCAAAAACAGGGTATTCCGGCAGGCGGGTTTGTATAAGAAATGTTTTTCTGGCCTTCATTTTGAGGCGTAGCAAAAGACGAAAAATTTTTTCATTGATTCTAAAATCTGGCAGATTAAAAAGTCCGTCAATTGATACGACTCCCACTCTTTCAACACCTCTGGTGGGAAAAGAAAAAAGAAGTTGCGTGGCGACCAAAATACTACCCGTTGTGTTTCTGAAATTTTCCAGTATTTTTTCTCCCTGTTTTCTGTTTTTTGCAATATCGCTGTCCAGTCGGAATATTTTAAATTTAGGAAAAAGTTTTTGAATTTCCTCGTTAATTTGTTGTATTCCCCGTCCCAATATCTTAAGATTCCAACTTTTACAATAAGGGCAATGATCTATGGGGTTTGCGACAAAAAGACATTTATGGCAAAGAAATTTAGGAGAGGGTTCTTTGTGGAGAACGAGCGGTATCTCGCAATTCGGACATACCAATATTTTACCGCAATTGCCACATACGGTTGATGATCCATGTCCTCTTCTGTTAACGAACAAAATTACTTGTTCGTTATTTTCTTGCGCTGACCCTAGCATTTTTTGAAGCTCATCACTTATGATATAATTATCTTTTTTCATATCAACCAGCATTTGTTGAGCGCGTGAAATTATTTTTGGAGAGGAGGGGGTTGCCTCACTTATTTTTTTCAGGAGAATTTGGTTATATGTCTCGGTTCTTATTATTTCATCGGCTAAAATTAGGGTATTTTTTAGTTCAAATGATAAATTTCGCGCCATTATCCTAATATCTAAATAAGGTTTGTTTTTTGATTTATATAATGACGAACCTTCGTTTTCCACAATAATAGCGCCAATATTTTTTCTTGGAATAGATAAAAACAATCCCGTAGCGATAATTAGCACAGGATGCTTTTCTTTTAATGTTTTGAGCCACCTTTCTCTTAGTTCCTTTTTCTTTATTTTGCTGTGTAGCGCAATGGTGTATGGTTCCAATCCTTTTTTTAATTCCTCTTCATATTGACCCACTTCTGAAATTGACGAAAGACACAGAAGTATGGATTGACCTTTGGCGAATTCAGCGCGTATTAAATTTTTATAAAACCTAATCCGTTCTTTTTTGGATGCCTGAAGAGCAAGTATTGAATTTTTCCCGCCCGCGCGGACAAGTTTATTCTTATTTTTTTCTTGCGTTGGCTTATTTTCAATGGGATTTTCCAAAATGAATCGGGGGCATGACTCCTTTATTACACGACCGACATCCACAAAGAAACGTTCAGCCGTTTTTTGGGAGGCTTTGACAAACTCTGGCGTGAACAAATTGTATGCCCTGGAATTTGACACTCGTTTTAGAGGAAAAGGGGAGGATCGCAGTTGAGCTTTTGCGTCTCTTGCATTTTCAACCGAAAGGACCAACGCCGGCGAGTCCCTTCCTTTTATTGGGACAAAAATCACATCACCTTCTTTTATTTTTTTTAGGGAAAAATAAGAAAGTTCTTTGGAAAAACCTTTGGTTATGGGGGCTACTTTTAATAGTTTTGCAACCATTAGGGTTAATTTACTTCCTCCAAAGATATTTTAAACAGAGAGTTTTCATCTATGATATACACATCTTTGTCTTGAGAAACGGCGAACAAGGGACCCTTCCCTTTGTAAATGGGGTAAATCAGACGATCACCTCTTCCATCTATTTCAAGCGCATAGATACCGTTGCCTACAGAAAGAATAATTATGTCTTTTCTGCCCGGAAGAAAATCTACATTTTCTATGGCAAGGTGGCTTCTGAAAATTTGAAGAGGAAGAATGCATGGTTTTTCTGGACACATATAATAAGGAGGTTGTGAATTTTCTTCAAGCCAGTCTACAAAAATTTCACTGGTATTTGGATCCCACCAAATTTTTTGGTCGCCTTTTTTGCTTATTTTTTCAAAATCGGAAGATTCGTAAGGCGGTTCGGAGACATAAGAAGAGGAGGCCGACAATCTTTGGGCGTCAAGAACGGTCTTTATTATTCCTTTATCGCTTTTAAAAAACAAAGTGTTTTTCTCCCAAACAACGTTGGAAATTGAGTCACGGAAAGACAAAAGCTGTTTTGTAAATTGAGATGACTCGGTTAGAAAGTTGCTGTTTCCCGGTGAGTAAAAAACCAAATATGAATTATAACCACTTTCTTTTTGGAGGGCTATCAGTTTTCCGTCTGGAGATATCCAAATGTTTGAAAAATTATCATTCAACAAAAGCTCTCCTTTTGGGTTTTCCGGAACCATAAAAGCTCTTACTTCCGTTACAATTCCTTCTTTTATATTCAGTGTTTTTGCCCATGGCCAAAAGTCCTCTTTTGCCACAAGGATGGAATATTCGCCAACTTTTAGATTTGACATAAAAAGTCCGTCACTCAACATGCTGGTCGTTTTTTCTTTTTCGCCATTTATAAATATATCGGAGTTTGTCAGGGGGGCGGAGATATATAAACCGCCTCCTCGCGAGAAACGGAAACTACCATCTAGTGTGTATCCTTGGCTATAAAGAATAGAGGCGGATGCTATTATAACAAACACAAGTATGGATAATATCAGGATTATTTTTCTTTTTTTGCGTGTCATATTGTATACCTATATATTTGCAAAAAGTGGGTCAAAAGTCTAGGATAAAGATAATGGATGGTTTTTTGGTAAAAGGATTCTCGGGCAAGAGAATACTGGAAGGAGTATTGCCCGTAATGGGCGCTAAAAATTTCGCTCTTAAAGCTCAAGCGGCTTCTCTTCTCTTTGGTGGACACGTTTTACTAGAGAATATGCCTCTTATTGATGATGTTTGCAAGATGAACCAAATGTTGGAAGATTTGGGTGTCAAAATTGAAAGGGTAAAAAAAAGAAATTTTGAACTAAATATTCCCGCGGTTATAAAAACCGACCTTGATAAAAATACAGCCAAGTCACTTCGTTCTTCCATTGTTTTGGTTGGACCAATTTTGGCAAGAGAGGGAAAAGTTTCTTTTCCTCATCCCGGAGGGTGTGTTATTGGGCAGAGACCGATTGATGTTTTTTTGGAAGCATTCAAAAAAATGGGGGCTAGGGTGAGATTGAATAAAGATTTATATACTTTGGAGGCTGATAAATTGAAAGGAGCGGAAATTTTTTTCAGGATGCCGAGCGTAACGGCGACAGAAACGCTGATGATGTCCGCTGTTTTGGCGAAAGGGAAAACAGTTCTTTATAATTGCGCTTGCGAGCCGGAGATAATGTTTTTGGCTGAATTTTTAAATTCAGCAGGAGCGCGAATAAATGGAGCCGGGACGCATACTATTGTCGTGCAGGGGGGAGGTCTTTTGAAGGGCGATTCAATTTGCAGGGTTCCGCCCGACAGAATCGAGGCGGGTAGTTTTGCTATAATCGCGGCGCTTTGCGCAAAAAAGTTAAAAATAACGAATTGTGTTCCTGCTCATATGCGGGCTGTTTTGCAGGCTTTGCAAAATGTCGGAGTAAAAATTAATTTTGGCAAAAATTATCTTTTGATTAAAGAATCCCCCGGACTAAAACCCTCGGATATAAAAACAAGAGAATATCCGGGTTTCCCAACTGATTTGCAGGCGCTTTTTTCTGTTCTTTTGACACAAGCAAGCGGGAGGAGCTTTGTTTTTGAAACGGTATTTGAAGGGCGCTTGAATTATCTTTTTGACTTGGAAAGGATGGGCGCCGACGTGGTTGTTTGTGACCCACATCGCGCTATAATAAACGGACCAACTAAATTGAGGGGCAGAAAAATGGAGAGCCCTGACCTCAGGGCAGGCTTGGCTTTCATAATAGCGGGGATGGTTGCAGAAGGGGAGTCTTTTGTGGATAATGCTAATAATATAGACAGGGGGTATGAAAATATAGAAGGCAGGTTAAATGCTGTTGGAGCGGAAATAAAACGAATAACAAATAACGAATAACAAATATGTTTTTTGGTAAAAAAATTGGAATTGACTTGGGTACGGCGAATACGCTTGTCTTTTTGTCGGATAAGGGAATTGTTTTGAATGAGCCGTCGGTTGTGGCGATTTCTGTGCCGGACAATAGAATTTTGGCTGTTGGGAATGAAGCAAAGGATATGATAGGAAAGACACCTGATACAATTATGACATATCGTCCGATGAAAGATGGAGTAATCGCCGACTATCTGGCAACCGAAGCAATGCTCCGTTATTTTATAAACAAAGCATTAGGGCGCTGGAATTTTGCTAAACCGGAAGTCATGATTTCTGCTCCGGCGGGAGTAACTTCAACAGAAAAAAGGGCGGTGGTTGAGGCGGCGATTAAGGCTGGCGCGCGTTTTGCCTATGTCGTGAAGGAACCGATACTGGCTGCCATCGGAGCCGGGGTACCGATTCAAGAAGCCCGAGGGCATATGATTATTGATATAGGCGGAGGAACAACCGACCTTGCCGTGATTAGTTTGGGTGGAATTGTTTCGTCGGCTTCTGTTAAAATGGCCGGAAATAAATTTGACCAGGCAATTGTTAATTATGTTAAAAAAACATTCAATTTGGCGATTGGAGAAAAGACAGCGGAGGATATAAAAATTTCTGTTGGCTCTGCTGTTTTGGTTGAAGAAGAATTGACTTGCGTTTTGAAAGGCAGAGATTATCTTACGGGTTTACCCAGGAGCGCGGAAATTTCTACAAACGAAGTAGTGAAAGCGATTGACTCCGAATTAAGAGATGTGATTAAGACGGTGAAGAGTGTTTTACACGAAACTCCTCCGGAATTGGCATCCGATATTATTGATTTAGGTATAATTATGACAGGGGGCGGGTCTCTTTTACGCAATATAAGCGAATTGATTTTTCGCGCCACAGGAGTGAACGCTCATGTGGCGGACGAGGCGCTTTTGTGTGTGGCTAAGGGGACGGGGATTGCCTTGGAGCATTTGGATGTATACAAAAGAAGCATCGTTGCCAAGAGGTAATTGGACTTGACAAAAAAACTTATTCTGTTACAATGGTGGCAGGATTAAAAGAGAAAGGAGAAGGGAGGGATTATGGTCTTTTTTCTTTTCTTCGGATACCGCGCTGTAGAGGCCGGCGTATGGGTCCGTGGCAGAGGTACCGTCTGAAGGGAGTGGCACCGGCCGGGGTAGTAGCGACCCCAAATTAGCCGTTCCAATACAGGCGGAAAACTAGAATGAACAATTTGAGAGAGGCGTGCTTCCCGTAGGGGGCACGCCTATTATTTTGCCTAAACGGGTTATTTCAAGCACAAATATTCCTTTTATTCTACTTGTCCTATCCTAGTTTATACAATGCTATCGCCCCTTATAGACTAGGTTTATTTTGGTGTTTATGTTATTATGAGTATTATAAAAATTTGATTATTCTGACCACATTGATTACGATGACACCAAAAAGGAGAAAATAAAAGAAAGTTTTAAAAGTAAAAAATCAAAAAATGAAAGAAAAATACTCAAGAGGAGAATTAGCAAAAGAAATTTTAAAAGGTCTAGCTCTCGGTGGTTTTATAGCAGTTTGTTTTGTTGCTCCAAATCTTGCTCAAGTTATTAAAATGTTTGAGACAAAAGATTGGAAGGACAGAGATCGTCTAAAGAAATCTCTCAGTGGACTTCAAAGACAAAAATTGATAAAAGTAAGTTACAACAAAAAAATGGAAGAAATTATAGAAGTGACAGAAAAAGGCAGAACAAAGATTCTAAAATATAAATTCGATGACTTAAAAATTACGCCTCCTAAAAAGTGGGATAAAATGTGGAGGCTGGTTGCTTTTGATATGCCGGAGAAAAAAAAGAAGGCGAGGGACTCTTTGACAGTGAAATTGCAGGAGATTGGATTCTATCCTTTGCAGAAAAGTGTTTTCATCTATCCGTATGCTTGTGGCGATGAAATAGATTTCATTTGTGGTTTTTTCGGGATAAAAGAATTTGTCCATTATTTTGTGATTAAAGAAGCGGAAGATACAAGTGAGTTAAAAAAGAAATTTAATTTAAAGTAAGTAAATAAGTATTTTAGTTTTACTCTAGTTTATACAATGCTATCGCCCTCTATAGACTAGGTTTATTTATTTTGTACATTATTTTTTGACTGCTCTTGACTTTTGTGGTGTGGTTTAGTATGTTGGGAAAAAGATAGATTTTTGATTTTGGAATAAAAAACAAAAGAAAGGAGGTGGAAGAAATGATTAAAATTTTTTGTGATCGCTGTAAAACAACAGAAATATTTCTAAGTAATTTTGACTTCCAAGAGCTATATGTATTAGCTGCATTTATTCAAGCTGGTAATCCAGAGGGTGTAGAACATATCTGTGAAGAATGTGACGGAAAAGAACTT
>JAHISW010000046.1 GCA_018817995.1 Patescibacteria group bacterium
GAGCGTGTCGGAAAATATTTATTTCAGAAAACAAAACGCCGCCCGATGGTATTACCTGTGGTTATAGAGATTTAGGAATTTTCTTTTTCTCTTTTAATTTGTTCCTCTCGTAGCTCTCGTAGCTCTCGTAGCCTCTTCTCCATTCTCCAAATAACTGAATCCGGATAATAATGCCTTAAATAAGAACTGCTCCATAACTGACCTCTTTTTTCTATATCCTTGTCATAATAAAATTTTGGATCAACACCTTCTTTGAAGCGCTGATAATTCTGTAAATCCAACAATGCTCTTTTTAGCTTATCCGGATTATTTGAGACACTAACCCAAAAAAACGCATGGGCAAATTCATGCACTATCGTTGTCTCTAGGTCAATAGCCAGTATTTCTTTAGTTTCTTCAAGGTGTTTTTTTATGTTCTCTTTATCTTTGCTCCCATAAATAAACGCGGACATTTCACGCTCTTTCTTCAAACCGTCAACAGCAATCTCCAAATTAAGTCTCACAACTATTTCTTGTAATTTCATATCTTCTATGTCCTTAAGTTTTTCTGGCGAGAAACCTACGGCATTTATCTTTTCTCCGTCTTTATAAAAATGAGGCGTGCAGGTTCCGGTTCCTTTCCCAAAATCTATACCAATCAGCATAAGATCAATAACATTAACGTCCCTTCGTTTTTTTATAGGCCAGTGTTTGTTTATATAATTTTTTACAAAATCGCCACGAAGAATAATTTCCGCCAAAGCGGGAATATCTTCCTCATCCACGGTTTCTTTTTCTCGAAGCTCTTGCTCCATCTCTTTTCTTTCGGAATCTACATATTCACCCTTTTCTTTTAAAAACTTTTCTTTTTCTGGCCAAAATATTTTCTCTTTGTCTCTCTCAATAATTCCTTCTTCATTTTCCTTTTCTTTTAACTCATCTTGCTTTTCTTTTAAAAACATTTTATTTAAAAATTCCATCACACATACAGTATATAGCTGTCCTCAAAAATAAACAATATTATTCAGAATACATTTTTACCATCCATTCGCGATCGTGGCTATTTGGCAAAAATCAATTACAAACCAAAGTGCTTTTTTAGATGCAACTCGTTATCCAACGAATCGGCAATAACAAATCTAACGAACTTTCTAATATTATGGAATTCTATAATATAATCAATTTCCTTTTTACAATCATAGGGATGAATAAAGACACTTTTTTGAAATTCAAAAAAATCAAGTTTTTTAAGACGGAAACGTAATGCGTCTCTTTCTTTTTTATTAAGCTCAGGAATATCAAACAAAACAATCCTCCATTTTTTATCCCACTGTTGAGGTTTTTGAATCTCCATTTTATCAAAATCGTAAGATAATGCTCTCTTTTTCCCTCGTTTTGTAAGAGTCATATTGAAAGTTCCATCCTTATTCTTTGTTTCTTTAATCATTCCCGCGCCATACAAACTAAAAACAGAACGCTTCAGAGCCCGCCTCTCTATCTCCTCCCAATCTTCCGCCAACCCTCGTAAAATTTTAAAATAAGTTTTCGGGGACCCGGAAAGACCTAGGACTAAACCTCCAAACAATAGCAATAAAACCTTTTGTTGTATTTCCCCATAACCTCTCGGCATGTTTTAATTTAATCTTATCATAAATTCTCAAATTTACCATCCATTCGCGATCGTGGCTGTATGGCAAAAATGTTTATTTTGTTATTTCGTGTTGTTTTGACCATCGCCAAAAACATCGTCTAGAAATTCCAAAATTTCCTCTTTCTTCTCTTCCATTAGCGTCTCCGTTTCAGCTTCAATAACCAAACGCATCAATGGCTCCGTGTTTGACGGACGCAAATTGAACCACCAGCTTGCCCCGCCACTGGCGGGGCTTGTCCCGTTCGTGACGGGGTTTGGATATTCTACCAAAATACCATCCTCAAAATTCTGGTTACCATCTCCATATTTTTCTTTTACTTTTTCCAAAATTTTATCCCATTCTCCCTTAGAAGAAAGTGGTAAATTAATTTCTCCTGAATGAAAATATCCGGAAAAACGATCTGCTAATTCTGATATTTTTAAACCAGAATTTTTGTCCAATGCTTCCAAAAGCATTCTTAAAGCAAAGAGTGCGGATTCAACATAATTAAGTTGCCCAAAATAGTAATGACTGGAAATCTCTAAGCCAAAAACAGCGTTTTTTTCTTTCATCGCTTTTTTAATATAAAAATGCCCAACCCTGCTAATTTCTGTCCTAATTCCTTTTTCCTGAAAATGTTTTTTCAATTTTCTGGTTGAAACAACATCTTGAATTATCAAGTCTCCCTTTTCTAAAAAAGCATCAGCAATAATTCCACCGACAATATCCCCCCTTATCTCATTTTTGTTTTCGTCAAATACTTTTAACCTGTCCCCGTCGGCATCAAAAGAGACGCTAAAATCCGCATCAGAACTTGCGCAAACTTCTATCCCCATTTTTTCCAAAAAAGAGGGCAAAAATAAACCAACCACACTTTCCCTTGTATCTATATTTATTTTAATTTTACGATTTATTTTGAAATTTTTTGTAATCAAATCTAAATAGTCACCAGAAACATTAATGCTTTTTTCCGCGCCTTTTTTGTTGAAATCCTTTAACTTTGCTTCTCTTAAAAATCTTTCTATATCCACTCCCCCTATCGGCTGGGCATTTTTATCCGTAAATTTTATACCATTGTATGTTTGAGGGTTGTGTGAAGCTGTTATCATCGCTCCGCCATCGCAACCCAAATGGTCAACAGCAAAATAAAGCATTGGTGTGGTCGCCTCGCCAATATTCAAAACATCTATACCGGAGTCTTTCAGGCCGTTCACAAACGAATCCGACAACGACAGTGAGCTGGGGCGAATGTCGCGCCCAACGGCAATCTTTCCTTTTCTTGCCCCGTTTTGTGCAGGGTCAATATAACTCGCGAAACCCCCGCCAAGAGTATAAAAAATATCCTCGCTTATATCCTCGCCATAAACACCCCTGACATCATACGCCCTAAAAATTTTCGGGTTGATATTCATTATTACTAAGTATAACATCAACATATGAAGATAGGTATCGTGGGCCTGCCAAATGTGGGGAAATCAACGCTTTTCAAAGCCCTAACAAGAATACCGGTAGATATAAACAACTACCCTTTTTGCACCATTGAGCCGAACATTGGCATTGTTGAAATACCGGACAAAAGAGTTGACCGGCTCGCGGAAATTTTTTCATCGCGAAAAAAAATTTACGCAGTAATAGAATTTGTTGACATAGCGGGGTTGATTGAAGGAGCAGCGGAAGGACAAGGTCTTGGAAATAAATTTCTGCACCATATCAGAGAAGTTGATGCCATTATCCAAGTTGTCAGGATGTTTGAAAATGAAAAAATCATCCACGTCCGAGGGAAAATACACCCAAAAGAAGACATCGGTATTATTAACACCGAACTGATATTAGCCGACATTGAAACCGTCCAAAAAAGAATTTCTAAGCTGGAAAAACAATCTCACTCGGGTGATAAAGACGCCATAAAACAACTAAGGATCACAAAAGAATTAGAGGAAGTTTTGAATGGAAACGACGTGTTTGAAATTAAAAAGTTTGCGGATTCGCTGGGAAAAAACGTAGATTTAATAAAAGATTTGCACTTGCTCTCGCTAAAGCCGAGTCTTTATGTTCTTAATGTTGATTCTTACGAAAAACTGGAAGAACAATTTTCGAAATTCTCAATAGACATAGCTGACCCTAAGAATATCGCTATTGACACAAAAACAGAGGAAGAAATTTTGGAGTTGTCAGAAGAGGAAAAGAAAGAATTAAAACTGAAATCTCAATTGGAAAAACTGACAAAAGGAAGCTACGATCTTTTGGGACTAATGACGTTTCTCACTTCCGGAGAGGACGAAACTCGCGCGTGGACGATTCCCAAGAACTCAACGGCGCCCCGCGCCGGACGCGCCATACATAGCGATTTCGAAAACAAATTTATACGCGCCGATGTTATTCCGTACGCCAAACTAATAGAAGCTAGGACAATGGAAGAATCCAAAAAAAGGAATTTTGTCCAAACAGTCGGCAAAAACTACATCGTCCAAGACGGCGACATAATAGAATTTAGGATATAAAACAAAAAACCCCGCAACCCTATCTGTGGGACATCGGATATCCCACAAATACAAATACCGGCACTAATCTATCGTAAATTCTCTGATTTGTTCAAAAGTATTTTTTGCTTTATTTTTGTTCGCACTACAGTCCTTCAAGAATTCATCATATTCATCGTAATCTTTACAATTTGACCACCGGTATGACTGAAGAAATTTTTTTGCTTTGTGCCAATTTTTAATCCCCTCTTCCTTCCATCTTGTCTCAAAAAGATCTAACGGATTCATATAAATATATTGAACAAGATAATTTAAGTACTCGTCTCTATCAATTAAAACCGCCTTGAACTTACCTTGAAATAAAACACCGTCTCTTTCGTATTTTTCATTAAAATATTTCGTATAACCAATTCCTAATTTTTGCATAAACTTAGAAATACCACAATCTTCCAGCTGTTCCAGTATTAAATGGAAATGATTCGGCATCAAACAACTACAATGAATCTTAACAACTGGCTTCCTATCTTTCTCGTCAATTTTGTGGGACATCGGATATCCCACAAATACAGTGCCCTCTTCCACAATCACACGACGGAAAAGATTTATTGAAGAATTCCTGTCGTTGAAGTCTCTCAAGCCAAAAAGGAATCTACTATAATCCTTGTCTTCCATAAAAACCTTGCGCTTATCAGTTCCACGATTAAAAATATGGTAAAAATGATTATTTGCAAATTTTGGTCTTTTCATTGGATTTATTATATACCCTTTTTTATCTGTGGGACATCCGATTTCCCACAGATACCAGAAGGGGTTGCGTAATTGGGAAAAGGCTGATACTATATTCTCTATAATATGGACAAGGCAAAAGAGCAATACGAAATCGGATATCTATTAAAACCGACCCTCAAAGAGGAAGATATTTCTAGTTTTCTTTTAAAATTAAGTGATGATATTACCAAAAGAAATGGTATGGTAATTTCTGAGGGAAAAACAAAAAAACAAACTTTAGCCTACCCAATCAAAAAAGAAACTTCCGCAATGTTTAATTGGATAAAATTCTCTTTGGACCCAATCTTTATAAGAGAGATCAAAGACATAATGGATGCGAATCCTGTTGTGTTAAGATTTTTAATTATAAAAACAAAAGAAGAGAAACGAAAAGAACCGTCATCGATAAAGGTATTTTCCATCGCTAAAAAAACCGCTCAAACCGAACAACAAATAATTGAAAAAGAGAGCGTCCAAGAAGAAGAAATTGATAAAAAAATAGAGGAGCTTCTTGGAGAAAATTAAAAAGATAATTATCATTCATACAATTTTTACATGAATTTAAATAAAGCTTTTATTATCGGGAATTTGACAAGAGATCCAGAAATGAAGACTTTGCCTTCCGGAACTCCTGTTGTTTCTTTTGGAGTCGCGACAAATAGAGTTTGGAAAAACCAAAGTGGCGAGAAACAGCAAGAAGTTCAATTCCACAACATTGTTGTTTTTGGCAGACAAGCTGAAGTCGCAAACCAATACTTAAAAAAGGGCAGTAGCGCTCTAATAGAAGGAAGGATTCAGACTAGTCACTGGGAAGCCCAAGATGGAACAAAAAGATCCAAAACGGAAATTGTGGCAGAAAGAATTCAACTGGGTCCAAGAAGAAACGGCCAAAACAGTTCCTCTCCAACAGATTTTAGCAAAAATGCAAACAACAGTAATCCGTCCAGCCAAAAGACAGAGTCGTTAGATACAATTGAATATCCAGAAGAAAATAACGACCCCGACAACATACCATTCTAATAAATAAAATTTATGGCAAAAAACTGCTACTTCTGCGCAAATAATATGAGGAGGATAGATTACAAAGAAACCAAAAACTTTGAGCAGTTTTTGGACGAGCAAGCAAAAATTATTCGCAGAAAAGAAACTCATTTTTGTGTCAAACACCAAAAAAAACTAACCCAGGCAATTAAGAGAGCCCGTTTTTTGGCTCTTATTCCTTTCGTCAGGCAATAAAAATAGGTTTTATTTTAAATTAAAATCTCTTTAATTTTCTTTTTTAGTTCTTGTTTTATCGCGAGGTTTTCTTTCAGAAACGTTCTTGCTTTTTCATATCCCGCGCCTAACTTTATGTTTCCATAAGAATAGGATACCCCCGATTTTTTTATAATCCCGTGTTTTTCTCCCAACATCAGAATTTCGCCCGTTGAAGATATACCCTCATTGTAAATCAAATCAAATTCAGCCACCCGAAAAGGCGCCGCCGTTTTATTTTTGACAACCTTCGCTCTAGTCCTGCTGCCAATCACTTCATCTCCCTTTTTTATTTGAGCTATCCTTCTCACATCTATTCTAACAGAAGAGTAGAATTTCAAAGCTCTGCCACCCGGTGTTGTTTCGGGATTGCCAAACATAATACCTATCTTCATCCTAAGTTGGTTTATAAATATAACAACTGTTTTGGATTTTGCGATTATGGCAGTAAGCTTTCTAAGTGCTTGCGACATCAACCTTGCCTGCAATCCGATATGTTTATCCCCCATCTCCCCTTCAATTTCGGCCCGAGGAGTAAGAGCGGCAACCGAATCAATCACAATAACATCTATTTTGTTTGAACGCACCAAGCTTTCTGTAATCTCAAGCGCTTGTTCTCCATTGTCTGGCTGAGAAATTAAAAGATTTTCAATTTCAACACCTAATTTCTTGGCATACTCGGGATCAAGCGCGTGTTCAGCATCTATAAATGCGCACAAACCGCCCTTCTTCTGAGCTTCGGCAACGACATGCAATGCCAATGTTGTTTTTCCGGAAGACTCCGGGCCATAAATCTCTATTATTCTTCCCCTGGGCACCCCCCCCACGCCAAGCGCGGCATCAAGAGATATTGAGCCCGTCGGGATAGCATCAACATCCACCCTGCGCGCATCGCCAAGTTTCATTATCGCTCCCTCTCCATATTTAGACTTAATCCCCTCCAGTACAACATTTATCTCTTCCCCATCAATTTTTGCTTTGTTTGTTTTTTTAGATTTTATCATACCTTGTTATTTATTAACAATTTCTATCTTTTTATTTACTTTCCTTCCAAATTTATCTTTGGCCGTCAATTCAATGATATTATATCCCTTCGTCAAAATCAACTGCTCTTCAAAATTACCAAAACTATCAGTAATAATGGGCCTATCATTTAACAACAAGCTGTCCGTATTCACAGCGCTTCCGTTTACAAAAACAATCGACTTACTTAGTGTTTCCCCATTTTCAGGAGATCTTACGGCAATCTGTGGACCTAATAAAAAAGCCCTTGACTGGTGAAAAAAATAAAAAAACAGACAAACAGAAACGCACAGGCCAATAAATAACTTAATAAAAAAACTATTTCTGCCCATCATAATTTTCTTCACTCATTGGTCTAACCAAAACATCTCTGGGACGTGAACCGTCTTGAGGACCCACGATATTTCTTTCCTCCAACATGTCCAATAAGCGCGCAGCGCGCGCATACCCCACGCGAAGACGTCTCTGTAAATAGGAGGAAGACGCTTTTTGCGCTTCAATAACTAAACTACGCGCCTTTTCATAAAGCTCATCATCTTCTTCGTCGTCCTCAAAAGAACTCGACTCGCTATCAAAAATGGACGACTGTTTTTGCTCTCCCACTCCCAAATCTATTTCGTCCAAGC
Source organism: Patescibacteria group bacterium (assembly GCA_018817995.1). Classification (GTDB taxonomy): domain Bacteria; phylum Patescibacteriota; class Minisyncoccia; order JAHISW01; family Tagabacteraceae; genus JAHISW01. The sequence goes on from JAHISW010000046.1 coordinate 7,762, forward strand.
TAAAATCTTCACATTGATTAACTAAATAGTCAACAACTTTTTTAACCTCATTTTCTGACACAAAGGACCCCTGGATACGCCTTGGTTTTGTCGTATCGCCGGACAAATAAAGCATGTCTCCATTGCCCAAAAGTTTTTCCGCCCCAGCCATATCCAATATTGTTCTAGAATCCACCTGAGATGCAACTTGAAAAGCGATACGAGCCGTAATATTCGCCTTTATTAATCCCGTAATAACTTCCACCGAAGGACGCTGTGTGGAAACAACCAGGTGAATACCAACAGCGCGAGACATCTGCGCCAATCTAACTATAGCGGCTTCAAATTCACGCGGATAAGTTGCCATAATATCCGCAAGCTCATCAATAATAATAACAATAAATGGCATATCGCAGTTTTTGTTCTTTTTGTGGTAGGAGGTTATGTCGCGCGCCCCGGCCTGCAAAAGAATCTCATAACGCCTTTCCATCTCTTTGGTTGCCCATTTCAGCGCCATTATTGCTTTTTTGGCTTCCGTGATAACGGGCGACAAAAGATATGGGAGATTATTATAAATATTCAATTCAACTCTCTTGGGGTCAATCAATAAAAGCTGTAAATCCAAGGGTGAATGACGATAAAGCAAACTCATCATCAAAGAATGAATGGCAACCGATTTGCCGGAGCCCGTAGCGCCGGCAATCAAAAGATGTGGCATCTTCGCCATAGAAGAATAAACAGGTCTGCCAGCAACATTGCGTCCCAAAGCAATAAGCAAAGGATTATCAGTATCTCGAAACGCAGATTCACCCAAAAGATGTCTTAGCCCCACCATGGAAGAAGTTCTATTGGGAACCTCAACTCCAACAAGAGACTTTCCGGGAATAGGAGCCTCAATTCTAATAGGGTGACTCGCCAAAGCCAGCGCCAAATCATTGTTCAATGCTGTTATTCGTGAAAGTTTTACACCCTCCGCCGGCTTGAAAGAATACTGAGTTACCGAAGGACCGATGCACACTTCATTCATCTCAATATTTATTCCGAAATTTTGAAATGTCCTTTTTATAACATTAGCATTAGCTTTTATGTCACCTGCCGACGGCTTACCCTTGTCCGCCTCCAGTAAATCAAAGGGAGGTGGCTGAAACTTCTTGCCATTTTGAAACACATTATTCATATATTTTTTTGCTTTTTTATCTTTTATTTGTTCGACGGACTCCTCATCAGCCACGACAGATACAGCGCTTTGGTTTTCATCGCTGTCTTTTCCTTCTGTCTCCTCAACAACATTCTTGTCAACATCATCAAAATCCGAAAGTTTATCTTTTTTCCTGTTTAAAACTATTTCTTTGCCCAAAACTTTTTTAAGCGCAACAAACGAAATAGGAACATTAAACATTATTAAAAAACCAATCAAAAAAGCCACTGCGAATAATATTAAGCTGGCCCAAAAATCAACGAACTTTAAAAACGGAAGAGCCGCCAAAAAACCCACATAACCCCCACTCTTGTCATCAAAAACAATATCCGTAAGCGCCAAACCGCTGAAAAGCGTTAACAAACCGCCTATTAAATTGGTAACCAGCAAATTGGGCCTAAAAGAAGAAAACAACGATATAGCGACGAAAAAGAAAAGAACGGGCGCGAGAAAGAACGCTTCTCCGAAAAGAAATCCAAGGCCCATGTGAACGTACTCTCCAACCAAGCCGGCTTTTCCAAAAACGGCCAAAACCAAAAAAAGAGAAACGCCAAGGCAAATAACAGCCCACACAGAATATTTAGTTTCATCCCTCAGCCCACAGTACCACTTGCCATTCTCCTCTGATATGATTTTTTTTCTTTTTTTATTTTTTTCAGCCACCATTTTACTGTTATATTACACCATAAACAAAAATAAATCCAATTAAAAAATGCGGGGCTTAATACACTCCGCATTTTATTTTTTTTACCTGTTACGGACCTTCAAAAGATCCATTTCTACTAATTTGAGACTCTACGTCGTGCCTCAAACTTACATCAACAGGCTTAGCCTGTGTTTTTTTATCTGTGTAAACCCCATCGCCATTGGTGTCTACAATACTTGACCTTTGGTCGCCAGAGTCATAATCAATCCTATAGGGACCGTCCTTCACCAAGGTGCTTACTAGCATTTGAATCGCCACCTTGTTTTCTGGAAATAAAGTCACCTCTTTCCCTTTTATATTAATCTTTGTCATTCGAACACCGTCAAAATCCTTCTTAACTCGATAAAACTCAACCACCCTACCTTCAATTTCCATATATTCACTGATTGGCGAGTGGTATTTAAAAGCGACCCATTCTATGTCACGAGCAAAATTTGACTCGTTCTTTTTTGTGTCTTTGTCATTCTTGTATTTAATGAAGACCTTGAAATTATTGACTTTCCCTGTTTTGTCAACAACTTTATATTTGCCGGATACACTCCATCCCTCTTTGTTAATTTCTGCACCAACAACTTCAATCTGCCCCGGTTGAGACAAAAACACATCCATTTTCTTTTTGGCAAATTTGAAACCCTGGCCATTTTCCTTTAAATTAGAAACCAAAATCATTTCTATTAATTCCGGGTGCTTGGACATCAAGTCACTTCCTTTTTTAACATCGTTAACATTTGTAAAGTGATCGGGTACACCAAAAGAAGTACCATTGCTATCGTCAACATCAACAACAACCACCGTCATGTCGTTACCGTTTATGGAATGAAAAACCGATATGGCCGGATACTTTTCCTGATTACCTTGTTTGTCAAAGCGAAACACCATAATATAATCCGCTTTTCTATCGGGAGGATTATCTATATCCACAGTCTGAAAAAACAACTTAGCAGTTTTATTTTTCCAAATTTTTGTTTTCGTGGGATCTTTTTCTGGATAATCCGGATTATCTTCCTCTACAAGATAATCCCAATCAACGGCGAATTTCTCCATTGTATTCATCCTATTTTCTTTTTCAGCCAAAATCACATATTCCGGCTTAAAAACAATGTCTTTCTCCAAATCAACCAAAGGACAAGTGACATAGGCGCTATCCCTCAATTTTTTGTCTTTGTCTATTTTTTCACCCGGCAAGCCAAGAATGGAGAGAAACTCGCGACGCGCCTTAACTCGAGCGTATCGTTTCAGCTGCCATTCCAAACCAAATCTCTGCCTCTCAAGTCTCTTCATCGCTTGAGGAAAATATTCTAAGAACTGTCTATCGCTCGCATCCAATTTTCTTTCATCTTTCAAACTTCTAATTATTTCTGTAATTTCTTTCAGTTTCTCTATTTTTTCTTCAGTCGATACACTGGTAAAATCTATCGGGTAATATTTGTTTCCGTCCCTATCCGTTTCAATTAGAAGTTTGCCTTCTGAGTCTTTTTTGGCTCGATAAAGCCTAAGCCCATGAGCGGCCCCCGTACTGGCTGCTTCCTCAGTCAGATTATTCTTCTCTTTTAAAATCCGTTTCATTTCCCCTTCAATGGTAGGGCCACATGAGTAAAGAACAAAAGAAACAAAAACAAGAAAAAAGAAAGAGAAAAGATGTTTACAATAATTCATCGCCGATCCTCCCTGTTTCGCGATACATCATCTGTGGCATGGTTATTACCCCCGTCTTTATCAATAAATAAATCTTCTCAATTTTTACGCTGTTAGGCATAGATTCCGGCAGACCCAACATATTGGAATATACTTGCACCAATTGTCTGTTTTCCAGAAAGTATTTTTTAATCATCTCTGGAATTATTTCAGAATTTTTCTCCTTTGCTTTCTGTTCAGCTTTGTGCTTGTCAACAATTTTTTTAGCTTCTTCATAAGCTAACCGAATAATTTCTTCATGGTCGGCAAGCCATTTCTGCGTTTTTTGGGGACCGTTCAACAAAGTAAAGGCATACCTGGTATAAAAAAAGGTCTTGAATGAACCATTCTGGTCATACAAAGCATCGTTCACACATGCCCAATAGAGTGGGTCCATGTAAAACTTCGGCATAAATTTTTCGAACATTGTTTTCCGAAAACTGGAGAAGATTTTTTCCGCCTTAGCGCTGTAGTCCTCAAATACGGACTCTTCTAAATCTAAAGACGGTCCCAGTCTAAACTTAATCATTTCTCTGCGAGCGCGCTCAGCATCGAAAGAAGTTATAACTTTACCGATATTCCTAGCTGTTTCCTGATACGAGTGAAATAAATAAGTAAAGGATCCGTTATTTCTTTCAACAAACGATGCCCACGTTTCAACATCTGTTTCTTGGCCAACTAATATACCTTGATACGCGCTACGGTGAAGTAACTCATGAGTAAAAACATCTTCGAATTTCAAATAGTCTAGAACAAGAGCTACGGGACTGTACGCAACCGTTCCCGAATCGGGATACGAGAGCCCTAGAATCATCCCCCCTTTGTCCACCGGCATTGGAACGATAACAGCTTTTACGGGGCAAAAATCGCGAAAAGTAAACTTTGGAGGGATAAACATCAACTCATCAGCAGAAATTTTAAATTCTGAATTAAAATCAAAAGTCCCAAGTTCGGTCAATTTCTGTTCCAAGTCGTCACTTTTTGAAATAACACCATACTCTACTAATCTTTCCTTGAGCAGGTCAATTATCTCTCCTCTTTTGTTCCCAACAAAACCAACGAGATAATTGGCGCTTTCGCAAATTTTTTGCGCGTAAACATATTTTATCTTTTCAAACTCTTCTGGCGCCACTTCCGTGACTTCACCGCCACAATAATAACCGACCTTAGAATTCTGCCATCTATACTCACTGAAGACGAGGGTAAACTCGTAATTTTTAGAAGGAATTTTTACAACGCAGGAAATCGCGTTGTTAAGAAAAGAACTTTCCCCTCTGTATTTAGTTGTCGCCCACCCAAAAATGTCCAATTGCTGAATAAATTGTTTGGCAAATGTTGCCCTTGGCATAACTTCCCACATTTTTAATATTTGCGGAAGTTCTTCTTTGCTTAACTGATCAAGCTCTTTTGTAACATCGGTTACAATAACAGGTGCAAAGGGCGAATAAAATTCCTCGGCCATTGCCCCGTTAGCAAAAACGACCAGTAGTAGCGCAAAAGACAATAAAGTGAATACAATTTTTTTTGCCATCAGAACACCTCCTTGTCCTTTCGTTTTTTTTGTCAAAGAGCAGAAAAAACAGAAATAAAAAAACCGCAACCCAAAAACTATCGCCAGGGATAGAGTCGGGGCCACGGTATATCATTTCTCTGCCCTTTCCTTTCTACGGTTCCTAAGTTCAAAATAACATAAACCCCTAAGTAGTCAATTTAGAAAAAATTAGAAAATATAAAGAAAGATTAGTCAACCTTCAAATTTCTAGAATATTTGTTTTACAAATCTTGGCATATTCAAAAGCGCTCGAGCGAATTTTTCTTTCCATATCCCCATAATCAACTTCCACCAAGCCAAACCTGGGCCAAAAACCCTTATCCCATTCAAAATTATCCAACAATGACCAATAAAAATACCCGCAGACATCTACCCCTTCCTGAATTGCCTTATGAACATAGAACAAGTGCTCTTTTATAAATTTCTCTCTTTTTTCGTCCTTCGCATCAGCCAATCCATTTTCCATTATATAAATCGGCTTGTTATATTTCTTTAAACCTCTCAAAACATAATAAATTCCTTTCGCATGAATTTCCGTATCAGTATCTGTTACTGCTTTATTTTCATTTTGATTATATTTGAAACCCTTGAGAATATTGCGGTAATAATAATTACAACCAATAAAGTCATTGAACATTAATGTCCTTTTTAAAAACCAAAAATTCCAAAAACGATTCGCAAAAATTTTTATAATTTTGGCTATTGATCCTTTTGACTCAAAACAGATAGTGTTATTCGCAAATCCGACTTTTGCCTGAGGATTATTTTTATGAATTATTTTGTACGCATTTTTGTGCGCCTTAACTAAGTTTTTTAAGACTTTCCATGTTTCCAAAGCACTTTTATGCTGAGGCGGAAATCTATGCGCAAAATATGCATCAAACGCATAAATATCATCCGGCTCATTTAGCGTTATCCAAAAATCAACATTACTGCAAGACGTTGTTATTTTTTTTACATATCTTTCAAAATACTTTGGCGCGTCTTTGCAAAGCCACCCACCTTTGTCGCGAAACCAAGTCGGAACCGTCCAATGCCAAAGCGTAACAAATGGCTCAATCTCCCTCTCTCTCAAGGCGCTTATAACTTTTCTGTAATGCTCAATTTCTTTTTCATCAAACTTCCCTTCTTCCGGTTCAATCCTTGACCATTCAATTGAAAACCTATGCGCATTGTGCCCAAGTTGTTTTGCAATATCAAAATCTTCGCGAAACCTATTATAATGGTCACACGCTTTCCCCGAAATATAATTTTCTGTCTTTGACATCTCGGGAAATCTTATGAAATCGGGACTCGTAAATTTATTTTTAGATTCTTTCGCCAACCTTTCGGCGTTTTTCCTTTCCCACTCTGTCCAATCATTAAAATTACCCCCCTCAACTTGATGAGCGGAAGTCGCGCTTCCCCACAAAAACCCTTTTGGAAATTCTAATTTTATCATATAATTTTATTTTTTAACTATGGAAGTTCAACTCCCATAGTTGATAGAATCATTCTAAAATGATGTCTTTCATATTCTCTAAATTTCTTTGAGAATCTTTTAGCCAATCCTTAGTTTCCTTTTTATATTTTTCCTCTCCACCAAAAAAATCCAAAAGAAATTCTCGCTGTGTTACAGACGGAAAATTCTTTTTTTTAACATAATCAGGAAAACTACTCCATCTATAATTCTCCAAAAACTTCATTTGCCTAACTATGGAAGTTGAACTTCCATAGTTGATTAATTTCAGTGGGTTTAAGTGAATATAATACGGCAAATGCAAAATATGAGCATGCTCCTCTATTTTAACTGCTTTAAATCTACCCTGAAACAAACTCCCGACTCTCTCATATTTCTTATTAAAATAATTTGTATATCCGGTTCCTAGCTTTTGCATAAATTTCACGATCCCTCCCTCTTTTTTCTGCATCAAAAGCAAATGAAAATGATTCGGCATTAATGTAAAAATTAATATTTCCACGAGCAATTTTCTTGGTTTCTTTTTTTCTTTCAACTGGTCTAGGTATTGGCTTTCAACTTTCATGGTTTCGGGATTAAAATAAAAATTCATATTTGATGACAACGCCTCATCATTAAATTCAAATAAATCATGGATAAAACGAAAATAATCCTTATCGTTCATAAATATCTTTCTTTTCTCCACACCACGATTGTATATATGGTATATTTTGTTGTTTACAAATATTGGCTTCTTCATGCACTATAATTATACAACTATGGAAGTTCAACTTCCATAGTTGATTTATTTGTTAATTGTTGATTTAACTAACTCCCACATTTCTGGATGGCCATTTTCTTTCAGCCAATACCACCATTCAACGCCCCATAAATAGAAAGTATCAAAACCAGTGCCTTCAATATATTCCATCAATTCCTTAAATTTTTCAGGATTCATAGATACAAACTGTTCGTTTATATCCAAATCTTGAATAAGCATCGGCCCCCACGGTTCTGCTTGTAGCTCAATTACAACGGAAGGTTTTTTGCCATATATAAAATCAATTATTCCGAGTTTCAGACGAAAAAAAGAAGGGGGAATGGGATATTTAAAATAACCAATCGTATCATTCCAGATGGTTCTATACATTGTTGTTCCAAAAATATCCGCCCGCTTATATGCTCTTGCCCAATCGCCAAACTCCCCGCCATCCGTGATAATAATTGGTTTAGACGACAAAGATTTCACAAGTTTAATCTCCCCGTCCAAAAATTCTTTGTCTAATTCCGGACATTCTCCAAAATTCAAAAACGGCTCGTTCTCCACCTGCCACGCCCAAACCGCAAAACTATCATCGTATCGTTTAACCGTCGTTTTAATATAATCCAGCAATTTTTGAGATTTGATTTTTGAGATTTGAGATTGAACCCAAGTGGGTTCATGGCATTCCGGCCACCTCGGAACTTTTCTTCCCACAACCAAGACAACGTTTGCATTATGCGCTTCGGCAACTTCCATCATCCAGTCGGTGGACGAAAAATCAAACACGCCCTCTTCCCTTTCAACCTCGCTCCAATAAATAGGTATTCTGATTAAATCAAAGCCCAAATCTTCAAAAATAGCTTCATAGGCTTTTTGCCAATCCAACCCCAAATCTTCTGCTTGAATTTTTGAATATGTCACCCCAAAAATTTTTACTTCGGTTTGCGGTATCCTACAAACAAAAAAACAAATAACGCAAACAAGAAACGCAACGGCAATTATTAAAAAAATTAAAATTTTTTTTCTAAGTTTCATAAAACAAGAAAAACAACCCCCAAAGAGATTAAAACTATGCCAATAATTTTTTGAAAGACCGATTTACGGGAAAAAGATTCTTTAATAAAATACGGATGCCAAAGATAAATAATAAAGGTCAAAATAAAAAGAAAAACATACTGAACCCCTTGTAACGCATTAATCATAGCAACGGGTCCCAGCAGAATAGCATAATTCAAAACCAAAAAAGCTACGGCGCTCAAAGTTTTGTTGGAAGCAACCAACAAAAACAGACTATTTGGAAGTTTGAGAGGACTCTTGTTTAACAAAATCCTGAAAGAAGGAGACAAAAACACTATTAAAATAGTAAACAAAACGCCTGCCTGAACCCATATAAAACCATTCAAAAAAGAGCTGTCCAAAAACACAACTTTTCTGGTAAAAAAAGTGATGGCGAAAAAAACAGCGGCGCAAATTGAGTACACAGGAAATTTTGATTTATTTTCTTTTGTTTGAGTAAAAGCAAGTAATACTCCACCCGCTATCAAAAACAAAAAACTAAGTACCCAAAAAACCGGCATTTCTTCTTTCAGAAAAAAATAAGATAAAGATAAAAGTAGAACGGGAGAAAGACCGCCAATAATTGAAGTAGCCCTAACAACCCCGCCCCTATCCAACGCCGAGTAAAAGAAAAATATCGCAAGAAAAAAACTTGCGCCACCGGCAAAAGCAGTCAAGGTCGTCCCAAACGACAAAAAAGAAAAACAAAAGGGCCACAAAACAAAAACAATTGAACTCATCACCCCAACATAAAAAGCGTAGACCAAGGGATTTTTCACTCTTCTGGTTAAAAGAAACTTGTCCGCAATCGCGACTACTGAATTCAAAAAATAAGAAAAGACTGCTAAAAATACCCACATCATATTATTTTGCGCCACTCTTTTATTTTTTTGTGATCCCCAGAAAGAAGGACCCTCGGAACTCGATATTTTTTATCTTTATATTTGATAACTTCTGGTCTTGTATACACAGAATAAGACCCTTTTATTTCTTCAAGAGAATCCTTACTGCCCAAAACGCCAGGAATGTGTCTAGCCACAGCGTCCGCAATCGTCATTGCGGGCAACTCTCCGCCAGTTAAAATATACGGGCCGATCGATAACTCTTGAACCATGAATCCTAAATTACGAATTATGGATTTTAAACGTTCATCTATGCCTTCGTATCGTCCGCATATTAATAAAATATCATTGCAATTTTTTGCCAAATTGCGAGCTGTGGCTTGTGTGAACTGTTTCCCGCTTGCAGAGAGTAAAATTATTTTTGTCTTCTTAATTCTTAATTCATTATTCTTAATTCTTTTCAGGGCCAATTGCACTGCCCTTATAATCGGCTCCGCTTTCATCACCATACCCGCCCCACCACCAAAAGGACGGTCATCCACTGTCTTGTGTTTGTTTTTTGAAAAATCGCGTATGTTATGAATTTTTATTCTAATTAAATTCTCTTTTTGGGCACGCTTCAAAACAGACACGCCAAAATAACTCTCAAGCACCTCTGGAAAAATTGTAAAAATATGAAAAACCATCATGTCCCTAATTATAACACAAAAAATCGCCCCGTTGTACGTCGGGACGACTTTTTGTCATAAATTCTTAAATGAAATTAGAGTTTAAGGTCTTCGACAACATCATCTACACTTTCACTCACACTACCTGTGCTAACTCTAGGCGCAGATACCCTACTACTCCCAGCTGGCTCCTCAATCTTCAAATTAACACGAGCTTGATTCTTCAAACCAACAACTCTAAGAAGGTTTCGGATAGCTTTAGCCGTGTTGCCATTTCGGCCGATGATTTTACCCATGTCCACTTGGTCAAGCTTTAAACTTAGCAAGACACCCATTTCATCAACCTTGCGTTCTACCTTAACAGCTTCGGGAACATCAACTAATGCCTTAACGACATATTCAAGAAATTCCTCGTCTTTAAACTTTCCTGCCATGTTGTATTATCTGTTAAACTGGTAATTCCCACTTTATTCGACCTTCTACTATACGTACACTATGCCTAGATTAAAGAAAAAGTCAAGGCTTCTTCTCTTCGGGTCGTTCTTCTTTTTTCTTGACGCTAGAAACATTTATCTTCTTTCCTTTTGTTATACCCTCGCTAACAAACAAGTTGTGAACAACATCAGAAACTTGCGCGCCTTTTGAAATCCAAAACTTTATACGATCATCCTTCAGCGCCAAACTTGTTTTGATGCGCGGGTTATAAAAACCAAGATTTTCCAAATAAACCCCGCTTCTGGGAGCTCTCCTCGAATCAGTTACTACAACCCTAAAACTTGGGTCATGTTTCCTGCCAATGCGGGTTAATCTTATCTTTAACATATTGTGCTCTATTATATCAATAAAACAAAAACGGTCAACCATTTTTACACATCCAAATTTTGCACCGACTTAGCATGGGTCTGGATGAATTGTTTCCGAGGAGCGACTTCTTTGCCCATCAAAATATCAAATGTCCGATCGGCGTCTTCGGCATCTTCAATGGCTACCTTTTTCAAAACACGTTTAGCCGGATCCATGGTTGTTTCCCACAATTGCATTGGGTTCATTTCGCCAAGACCTTTGTACCTTTGTATCCTAACCCCGCTCCCCGCAAATTGCGCAACAATTTTATCTTTTGCCTCTTCATCATATGCATAAAGAATCGTTTTCCCAGATTGAACTTTGTAAAGAGGAGGTTGAGCTATATAGAGATACCCGCCCTCAATAATTTGTTTGAAATACCTATAAAACAAAGTGAGCAGGAGCGTGCGGATATGTGAACCATCAACATCCGCGTCTGTCGCTATAATAATGCGATGATATCTTAATTTAGAAATATCAAAATCATCGGCAATGGCAGTCCCCATAGCAATAATAAGCGCTTTTACTTCTTTTGAAGAAAGCATTTTGTCAAAACGAGCCCTCTCAACATTCATAATCTTGCCTTTTAATGGAAGTATAGCCTGAAACCTTCTGTCCCTTCCTTGTTTACAACTACCGCCAGCGCTATCTCCCTCGACAATAAACAGCTCCGATTCTTCAGCATTTTTTGTCTGGCAATCGGCCAATTTACCCGGCAATGTTAAGCCATCCAAAACGCCCTTTCGTAAAACGCTCTCTTTAGCCGCCTTAGCCGCCTTCCTTGCCCTAAGAGCCAAGAAAACCTTTTCAATAATATCCTTAGCATCACGAGGGTTTTCTTCAAGAAAGTATGAAAAAGCTTCTGAAAATACGCTTTCCGTAACAGTACGGGCCTCGGGATTTCCCAGTTTTGCCTTTGTTTGTCCCTCAAACTGAGGTTCTTTTAACTTGATAGAAATGATTGCTGTCAAACCCTCGCGGACATCATCTCCCGTAAAATTATCATTGGCATCTTTTATAATTCCCCCTTTTTTGGCATATTCATTAAGAGTTCTGGTGAGAGCTGTTCTAAAACCGGTCACATGCATCCCGCCTTCAGGTGTGTAAATATTGTTGGCAAAACTCATTTCTCTTGCCTGAAGGTCGTCAACATATTGAAGACCAACCTCAACAAGCATATTGTGTCCTTCCACCTCTTTTGCAATATAAAAAATCTTTGAATGCACAACATTCATATCCCTATTCAAATAAGAAACATATGAATGAACACCTCCTTCAAAGTAAAAAGAATATGATTTGTGCAAAACGACATCCTCTCCCCTCTCGTCGCGAATACTAATTCTTATCCCCCTAACCAAATACGCTTGCTGTCTAAGGTGTTTCAAAATATGATTCCAATCAAAAGATGGAAGAATTTTAGATTTGACACCTTCGTCGGAAACAGATCCAAATATTTCGTCGTCCGGCTCAAACATAACAGAAGTTCCGGTTTTTTCACATTTGCCAACTTTTTTTGTTTTATAAACGGGCTTACCCCTCTTATATTCCTGCGCCCACAGCGCTCCGTCCCTACAAACTTCAACCTTAAGATTCTTTGACAAAGCGTTCACCACAGAAACGCCAACACCATGGAGTCCTCCCGAAATTTTATATGAATCACCCCCAAACTTCCCGCCAGCGTGAAGTGTCGTCATAACCGTTTCAAGAGCAGACTTTTTCGTTTGCTTGTGGATATCAACGGGTATGCCTCTCCCGTTGTCGGTAACTTTTACATTATGATTCGGCAAAAAAACGATATCTATCTTGTCGGCATAACCCGCCATTGCCTCGTCAATGGAATTGTCAACAACTTCCCAAACCAAATGATGAAGACCATCTACTCCGGTTGACCCAACATACATACCCGGCCTTTTTCTAACAGGTTCAAGCCCTTCTAGGACATAAATATCCTTAGCGTCGTAATTGCTGCTCTGCTTGCTTGTTTTATTTATTTTTTTCTCACTTCCCATTGTATATTTTCGTCTAACGCCTTAATAATTTTATCCATAATATCTCCGACCTCTTTGTCTGTTAAAGTTTTATCAAAACTTTGGAATATCAAGCGAAAGGCCAAGCTTTTTCTGCCCCCGTCCGGTGGCGCGTACTCATCAAATAAATCAGTGTCAACAAGAAGTTCCCCTCCTGTATTTTCTATTATATCCACCACATCAACAATTTGCGTACCCTCCGGAACAAAAAGAGAAACATCTCTTATTATGGCAGGATACTTGGAAAACGGTTTATATTCAATATCCCCCTCGCCAAAACCCACCACTTCCGGCATCTCAATGTTTTCCTTTGTAAGTTCTACGATTCTTTCCAAATCAACTTCAAAAACATTCCTGCGTACGCACCCATCAAACTCCCCTATTTCCGCTATGCCCAATTTATTCAAAAATTCTTCGATTGCGCCTTTTATTTCTTGCAAAATTTCTTCTCCTGTTCTTTTTCTATTAGCAATAATAATTGCGACATGAGTTTTCTCGCCCAAATTGTTATCAAAAACTTTTCCTATCTCAAAAAACTTTATTTCATCAAGCTTGGGATTTTTTAATAAATTCTCCGCAACTTTATCTACTAACCCAGTTTTTAAATTCATTCTCAAAAATTCTTTGTCTCTAGATATCGGATTTTCCAATTCAACCTTCCCTATTTTTGAAAAAGAATAATTGTAAACCTCCGAAAAACCCATGTCTACTAAAATACCCTTCATAAAATTCGAAAAGAAATATTCCTCATTTCTCTCGGAAGTGGTTAGCGATTCTTCCGGCATCTTGGATTTTATATTTTCATATCCGTAAATTCTGGCCACTTCCTCTATAACATCCTCTTTTATTTTGATATCCGTTCTCTCCCTTGGCGCAAACACGGAGAATCTTTCTTTTTCCCGGTCAACCTTAAAGCCAAGATTTATCAAAATCTTTTTTATGTCAGAGCTTTTTATTTTTTCTCCCAGCAATTTTAAAACATCATCTTCCGTAAAAAAAATCCGAGAGAAGATAGGTTTGTTAGGGCAAAAATCAACATTCGTCGCCGCCACATCCCCTTTCGCAATCTCGCTCAACAGTTGCGCCGTTCTCTCAATCGCAATTTCCGGCAGGATAAGAGAAATTCCGTGTTCAAACCGGAAAGAAGCATCCGTCTGAATACCGATTTCGCGCGAAGTTTGGCGTATATCGGCAGGATTAAATATGGCAGCCTCAATGACAAGAGCTTCGGTCCCCTCGTTTATTCCGGATTTTTTGCCTCCTTTTATTCCGGCAACCGCCATGGGTTCTTTCTCGTCGGCGATGACAAGCATGTTTGGAGACAGAGCAACATGCTGCCCGCTCAATGTCTCCATCTTTTCTCCGCTTTCGGCTTTTCTCACAACAATTTTTCCTCCGCTTATTTTTTTCAGGTCAAAAGCATGCAGAGGCTGTCCGGTTTCAAGCATAACGTAATTGGTTATATCCACAACATTGTTTATTGATTTTTGTCCGACAGAGACCAGCCTTTCTTTAAGCCAGTCGGGAGAGGGACCTATTTTCGGATTTTTTACAAGCAAGGCGATGTAACGAAAACAACTATCCGGATTTTCCACCTCAACACTCACATAATCTTCCGTGCGCAATTTTGGGTTTTTTTCAAATTTTGGAATTTCAAAACTTAAATTTTCTCCGAAGAAAACAGCGCATTCTTTTGCCATACCAAAATGAGACGAGCAGTCGGAAACTCTATTGGGAAGAACATCAATACTTAAAAGATAGTCATCCCCAACTTTTTCAGGCTTGTCTGTTTCAAAACTGCGCGTCGTCAAAAGATCAGCCAGTTCATCTGGCTTGGGAAGGGGTTCTTTAAAATAGGATTGTAACCAATTATATGAAAACTTCATCTTAAAATTGCCTTAAAAACCTCATATCACTTCCATAAAATAATCTTATGTCGTCAATTTTGTACTTAAGCATCGCCACCCTGTCTATCCCCACACCAAAAGCAAACCCCTGCCATTCATTTGGGTCAATTTTTACATTTTTCAGAACTTGAGGATGAACCATGCCCGCCCCCGCTATCTCCAGCCATTTGCCTTTCAATTTCATATCAACCTCAATCCCCGGTTCAACAAAAGGAAAGTAACTTGGACGAAATCTGATTTCAATTTTGTCATCGGAGAAAAGTTTTTTTAAAAACATTTCTAAAACACCCTTTAAGTTGGACATATTAATGTCCTTGCCAATCATCAAGCACTCCATCTGATTAAACTGAATTTCATGCGTGCTGTCCGTTGCTTCATAGCGATAGCATCTTCCCGGGACAACAATTTGAAAGGGCGGATTGTTTTTCTCCATATACCTAATCTGCATCGGGCTTGTGTGTGTCCGAAGAAGATTTCCATTTTTAAGCCAGAATGTGTCCCACATATCTCTTGCCGGATGGTTTTTGGGAATATTTAAGGCATCAAAATTATAATATTCCGTTTCGACATCGAGCCCCAAAACAACCTCAAAACCCATTGACTGGAAGATGTCAGTCATCTGTTTGGTAACCCGAGTTAAGGGATGTAAATGCCCCTTCATAATACACAAATTATAGCTCAAAACACTGCAGAAAACAAGTGGATTTTTGACAAAAAAAGACAAAATGATAACATCTAAACAAGGACGGAAACGCACATTAAAAACAAAAAAGGGGGCGCCACAATGATAAAAAAAACACTAAAAAGAGGCGCGGCGCTCTTTCTGGCCGGCGCTATTGATGGCTCTTTGGGAGTGTTGCTCGTTTTTGCTTTTTCCAAAATATTTCACCACCCTGTTTCGTTTTGGATTTATTTGGCAGGAATAATTCTTGCGCTAATTCCAGATATAGATTTATTCATACAAAAAATATTTGAAAAAAGATGTGATGGAAATCATAGAAAATATCTCCATTATCCTCTCTTTATTTTTCCTCTATTTTTTTTCTTGTCTTTTTTTTCTCTTTTTTGGGCATACCTCGTATGTTTATGCCTAATAACGCATTTTATTCATGACAGTGGAGGAAATGAAGAAAATAGATGGGGAATAAAATGGCTTTGGCCTTTTTCTGATAATTATTATCAATTTTTTGGTAAAAAAAGAAGGAAATTTTCTGTTATACTTGAATGGACTCCAAGAGAAATAGAAAAAAGAGTATCAGAAAACTGGGACTCCTGGTTAAGTAAAAATTATTTAAAATTTCCAGCAGAATCATTTGTTGGTATTCTGTTGGGCATTTTCGCTTTAATTATTGTTTTCTGGCGGGGGGGCTAAATAAAAGTTGAGGGAATAAAAAAAAATAAAAACGCATCGTTGTTTCGTCACAGCAATGCGTTTTTTATACCGCCCACTCCACCAAAATCAAGGGGGTTTTGATGGAGTGGGGCAAAAAATGGCTTAACGAGCAATAGACAAAAAAGGGCAAAATTCCGTAATGTGCGAGTAGGGGTAATCGAAACCCCGTCTGTTGCTTGGGAAGCAACTGTTCTGCCACTAAACTATACTCGCTTATTTAAAACTTTATTAAATCCCAGATTTTTTGGAAAAAACCTTCTTCTTGTTTTTTGCTTTCCTCTTCTGAAATTTCTTCTTCTTTGTCAACAAAAATAATAAATTTTTCCCCGGGTTTTTTTATCTGAAATTTTTTTTTCAGCTCCGCCTCAATTCCGACATCTGTCTTTAATCTGTTTATATTCGCCCCCATTATGTCTCCTCTTTTTTGTAAATCTTGCAATTCGTTTTCTGTCGCTTCATTTTTCAAAAGAGCTTCCCTGCTTTTTTTATAAATATCAAAAACAGAAAAACTGACAAATACAAGCGCGCATAAAAACAAAACAAAAACGGAACGAGAAAAAAATATTTTTCTAAAAAGACGCCTTTGCTCAAACTCTTTCATGGACTATAATATAATTATGCTTTTGTCTAAAAAAGGAAAGAAACTTAACCGATTTATTTGGATTACTATTAGTATCGTGGCGGTCATCAGTATGGTAGGGTACCTCGTCATACCGCTGTTTTAAATTTAAACCAAATTCGGCGGTGTGCCCCCCTCCAAAGCAACTATTATATTGTCGGCAGTCATTTCCGACATCTTAGATCTTGTTTCTTCTGTGGCGGAAGCAATATGCGGAGTTAAGATCACATTATCTAAACCAACCAAACCTTCGGCAAGTTCAGGTTCTTCTTCAAAGACATCCAAGGCAGCCCCTTTTATAACACCATCCCTCAGGGCGGAAACCAGGAACTTTTCGTCGACAACAGGACCCCTTGAAGTGTTCACCAAATAAGCAGATTTTTTCATCATTTTTAATCTGTCCGCATTCATCAAATGCTTGGTTGAATCAATAAGAGGAACGTGCAGAGAAACTATGTCGGACTCTTTTAAAACATCTTCCATATTTTCTTTGTAGGTAGCGCCTATTTCTTTCTCAAAATCCTCATTCCTTTTTACATCGTAATACAACACATTCATATTAAATCCGTTTTTTGCGTGATGCGCCACTTGCGAACCAATCCTACCCAATCCGATAATTCCCAATGTTTTTCCGGAAATGTTGGAACCTAACAAAAGTTTGGGAGCCCACCCTTTATATTTTCCTTCTCTTGTAAACTTATCCGCCTCCGCAATTCTGTGGGCTATGGCTAAAATCAAAGCAAACGCATATTCTGCCACAGTTTCGGTCAAAACGCCCGGTGTGTTGGTAATCATTATTCCTTTCTCCTTAGCTGTGTCCACGTCAATATTATTATAACCAACAGCATAATTGGCAAAAATTTTTGCTTGTGGCGCCGCTTCAAAAACTTCTTTGTCAATTT
The DNA here is from genome assembly GCA_018817995.1 of Patescibacteria group bacterium. Lineage (GTDB taxonomy): Bacteria > Patescibacteriota > Minisyncoccia > JAHISW01 > Tagabacteraceae > JAHISW01. The sequence goes on from JAHISW010000046.1 coordinate 25,329, forward strand.
GGTCTGTTAAAAGACACAAAACAGCATCGTAGGGTTTTGCGCTAAGAGCAGAAATTAATTCTTCTTTTGTTAAAACTTTATCGTCAGGGTTTATGTCAACTTCATACCCTTTTTCTTTTAATTTATTGATTCCTGCATCGGGAATATTTCTCGTAATATATATCTTTGACATATAATTTTATATTTTATTAACACTTCCAAATAGTCTTAGTTTCTCTAAAACAACCTTTTGTACCGCCTCAATGACTGGCGGAAAAATTTTATAAGGCGTTTTTTGTTCCGGATTATCTTCAAGCGACCTGCGAAGAGCATCGGTGTAAGCGACTCTTATATCCGTATTCACATGAATATTGGCAATACCCGCCCCTATGGCTTTTTTCATGTCCTCTTCGGAAATGCCAGAACCACCGTGCAAAACAAGCGACACATTCCCCGGCAAAATTTTTCTTATCTCTTTAATTCTTTCAATATCTATCTTGGGCTCGTTTACAGCAATCCCGTGTATATTGCCATAAGCGCCAGAGAATCTATCTATTCCTGTTTTTTCAACAAATTCAGCCGCCTCTTCCGGCTTTGTTAAATCCTCCTCCTTAATTTCAATGACTTCTTTTTGCACCTCGGACTTTCCGCGAAGATAGCCCAGCTCTCCTTCCACGGAAACATCGGAATTTTTTGACTTAACATAATCAACAACTTCTTTTGTTCCTTTTATGTTTTCCTCCAGGGATAGTTTAGAAAGGTCTATGTGAACAGAATTAAAACCGGCATCAAAAGCTTCTTTTGCCGATTCAACCGAATAGGAATGATCGGGGTTCAAAAAAATAGGGGTGCTATATTCCTCCTCAAAAACTTTCACCATTTCCACCGCCTGCTTCAGACCGAAAAAATTTCTTTCTCCCTCGGAAAGGCCAATCATAATAGGTGTCTTTAATTCTTCTGCGGCAGAAACAATGGCTCTCAATTGTTCCATGTTTGAGACATTAAAATGCCCCGTAGACCAATAATTTTGTGTAGCGTCTTGAAGAATGGTATTTAAATTCATATTATTTTAGTTTAAATCAACTAGCGAGATCCGATCTCTGGAGGAGATCGGATCTCCAAACATTAATAATTCATAACTCCAAATTCATAATTCAATATATCCTTTCTCAAAATTATCTATAATCATTTCCTCCATTTTTTCCTCGCTACCGACAATCTCAGAGAATATCTCATTCCAAAGCGCTTCCTGGTGATGATAAAGATATTTAATCATCTCCTTTCTTCTAACCAAAGACATAACGGTGTCAACCAAATTAAAACTCACCAAAACATCCGCCCCCGCGCCGGTTGGATAAAAATCGCCCACAAAACCAACATCCCTCCAAAAACTCAAATCAACACTGTCAACAATACCACCTATTTTACTTATGCCATCCTCCGTTTTTTTCCAATGGACCGCTTCTGGATTTACATGTGGCTCGAAAAGACGCCAATCGTTCTCGTCATCTTTGGCCAAGTATCTTTGAACTATCATCCATTTTTTGCCCAAATCCGCCTCTGGAACTTTTTCATCAGGAACATCTCCTCTCAAAAAACCCACCAAACGTTCCGCAAAATTGTCTTTGTCGGAATGTTTTCTGAACAATTTTGAGTAAAAATCTATTTCATACCTGTAGTGCAAGACCAAGGCGGCCGTCCGTAAAGTCTCTCCTTTTATTCCAAGGACTGCCGGTAAAACAAAGATCACTCCCAGTTCCTTCAAGTGGCTTATGTTATGGTACTTTTTCTTGAGAAATTTTTCAGCCACATCTTTCCACCTATCGCCCAGAACAATCATTTTAATTTCCCTCTCCTCAAAATCTTCAGGAATCAGTTTCTCATATTGCTTGAAAAAAATATTATTAAGCCATTCTCCGTCTTCCATAAAACGTAAAGCGCTGAAAATTTCAAAAACATTTTCATTTTCCAGCAAATCGCCCATATTCCCATAGCCCAGTCCCCTTAAAATATTTTTCGGAGGAACGTCAAAAAGAAGTTCCTTGGCTTTCTCTTCTTTAATAAAAAAACCTTTGCCGACACCGGCCGCTCTTTCAACAGCATCAAGCAAACCGCGACAGCCCTTTTCCGTATCGCAAACAGGCCGGTTTAACGCTTCCGATAATTTTTTGTCGTCCTCCTCAACCTTGTTTAACAAAAACCTGTAAATGTCAGAAGCGCCACGCGTTTTGGGAGATAAAACAGATAATTTTGCCTCTATTATTCTTTCATTTTCTTCAACAATTTTTCTTACAACATCTTCTCTCACGGTGGCAACCGTATCTTTATCCGCCCTTAAAATACGAGCTATTTTTTTGTAATAATTTATGCTTGTGTCATTCGCCATACTAAACTATTTTAACAAAAACATTAAGATTACGCCAATGGCCCCAAGTATATTTATATTTTTATTTATTCCCGCAACATTTCTTATATTTCTTTCCGCTTCCGCACGGACAGGGGTCGTTTCTCCCCGCCTCTCTCTTGAATATAACATTCTGTGGAACATTGCCCTGAACGGCCGGCCTAATATTCAAAATCAATTTAACAAAAGTATTTTTTATAGACAATTCCAAATCCCTAAACAATCTTATCCCTTCATTTTTGTACTCTACTAAAGGATCACGATTGCCATAAGCTCGCAATCCGACAGAAGAACGCATATAGTCCATAACCTCTAGATGGTCTATCCAGTGCGTGTCAATTACTCTTAAAAATAAATTTTTTTGCGCCTGAAAAAACTGCCCGCCTGCTGGCGAGGCAGGTCCCTCAGTAAACTCCCCTTTCTTCTTTTCCAGAATGCTCACATCTTCTCCGGCCTCCTCCAACAATTCCCTTGTTTTGTTTTCCAAAAAATCTTTATCGGCAAAAAGAATTTCTCGTCTCATATTATAAATCTTGGTGCGCTGTTTATTCATCACGTCATCATATTCAAGAATGTGTTTTCTTGCGTCAAAATTTAATCCTTCTATTTTTGATTGCGCGGACTCTATCGCCCTTGAGACCATTCTGTTTTCAAGTGGAACATCCTCAGGAACGCCTAAACTTTTCATCATGTTTTTAATTTTTTCGGAGCCAAAAATTCTCATCAAACTATCTTCCAAAGACACAAAAAATCTGCTTTCCCCGGGATCACCCTGCCTGCCAGAACGACCGCGCAGTTGATTGTCTATGCGACGCGCTTCATGCCTCTCTGTGCCCAAAACAAAAAGCCCCCCAAGATTCCTAACATCCTCCGCCTCCTTTTCGTTAAAAGGATTACCCCCCAAGACAATGTCAACACCACGACCTGCCATATTGGTTGCCACGGTAACCAATCCTTTCTTGCCTGCCTGAGCAATAATCTCGCCCTCTTCCTCATGATGTTTCGCATTCAGCAAACGATGAGGCACCCCTTCTTTTTTCAGCAAGGCGGAAAGATATTCGTTTTTATCAATAGAAACTGTTCCAATAAGAACGGGTTGTCCTTTTTTATGTCTTTCTTTTATTTCTTCTACTACTGCCTTGAACTTTCCTTGTTCTGTTGAATAAACTAAATCTGGTTTGTCTTTTCTTACAAGAGGTTTATTGGGGGGGACATTGACAACCTCAAGTTTATAAACCTTGTCAAACTCTTCCGCAGAAGTTAAAGCCGTTCCCGTCATCCCGGACAGCTTTTCATACATTCTAAAATAATTTTGAAAAGTAATACTGGCAAGTGTCCGCGATTCTTTTTGCACAAAAACACCCTCCTTCGCTTCAATAGCCTGATGTAAACCCTCGGACCACCTTCGCCCCGGCATTAATCTTCCGGTAAACTCATCAACGATAATAATTTCTCCATTTTTCACAACATAGTCTTTGTCTTTCTTGAAAAGAGCGGATGCTCGTAAGGCTTGATTTAAATGGTGGACATATTTAATTCCCTTTTCCGTATAAATATCCCCCACGCCCAATATTTTTTCCACTTTTTCAATACCGTCTTCATTGACGGAAACCGCTCTTTGTTTTTCATCAACAGTAAAATGTTTATTTTCTTTAAGTTGGGGAGCAATTTTCGCAAAAGTTTTGTAAAGTTCGGCAGACTCTTCATCGGGTGCGGAAATAATCAAGGGAGTCCTGGCCTCATCAATCAAAATTGAGTCAATCTCGTCAACAATCGCAAAGTAATGATTTTTTTGAGCAATTTGCGGATTTTGGTCCGCCCCGCCAACGGCGGGGTAAGCCATACTGTCGCGTAAATAATCAAAACCGAATTCATTGTTTGTCCCATATGTAATATCCGCCTCGTATGCTTCCTTTCTTTCACATGGCCTCAAAAATTCATGCACAACCTTAAAAGATCCAAGCGCATCACGCTCTTCATCAATATTATTTTCAAAACTAGAGTCGTAAAGAAAACTTGAATCATGATTGATACACCCCACAGACAATCCCAAAGCATCATATATCTGCCCCATCCAGACAGTATCACGCCTTGAAAGATAATCATTGACCGTAACAACATGAACTCCTTTTCCAACTAAAGCATTCAAATAGATGGGGAGTGTCGCGGCAAGTGTTTTACCCTCTCCTGTTTTCATTTCGGTAATTCTTCCTTGATGGAGGGCTATGCCACCCAAAATCTGCGAATCAAAATGACGCTGTCCAAGCGTCCGTTTGGCAGATTCTCGAACAACGGCAAAAGCTTCCGGTAAAATATCATCCAAAGAAACCCCTCCCTGGAGACGTTTTTTGAATTCTTTTGTTTTGTTTCTTAAATTGTCTTCGGATAAAGATTCAAAATCCTTTTCAATGTTATTTATTTTAACCACTTCTAATTTAAACTTCTTCAAAAGACGGTCATTTGAATCTCCCATGATTTTGCTTAATATTCCCATCCCGCTCAGTATAACAAAAAAATCAGCCTCTTATAAGGGGCTGATTTTTAAACAAAAAGAAAACTATTTTTTCTTTCGGCGAACAGTCTTTCTCTTCGCAGGTTTCTTGGTTGCCTTCTTTACCGCTTTTCTCTTCGCGGGTTTTCTCTTCGCTACTTTTCTCTTCGTGGTCTTTTTCACTACCTTCTTCTTTGCTGTCTTTTTTGCCGCTTTTCTCTTTGCGGGTTTTCTCTTAGCTACTTTTTTTGCTGCTTTTTTACGTTTAACCATTTCTTATTTTTAAACTTTAGTTCTTATTAAAACAAATATGTCGACCGCAAAATATTTGTTAACAACTCTACTTATATTTTATATTATTTTTTTAAAAAAAAGAATAAAAAAAAATAAAAAACTGTGGATAACTCTTTCCATAAAATTTTTATTTACAAAAATTTTTAAAATCCTATTAGTCGCGTTTCTTCTTCTAAACTAAAACCATACTTGTTATAAACCCTCTGCTTGATCATGCTTACAAGCATCATAACATGTTCGGCTTTGGCGTTTCCCAGATTTAAAATAAAACCAGCGTGGTCGTTGGAAACAACAGCGTCGCCGATTCTTTTATTCTTCAAGCCCATATGGTCAATCAAAAAACCCACTGAAATTTTCGGCTTGTCGGCAAATTGTTTAAGTTCCGGAAACTTTTTTAGAAGACGGTCTTTGTCTACCCCTTTTCTTTTCCATTCAATATTTTTAAAAAAACATCCGGCGCAATTATAATTGGGTTTAAATGATTCCATCCTTTGTTTGGCATTCTCTTTTATTTTTTTACGAATAGTCTCGCCATCTCCTTCTTTAAAAATAAATTCCGCTCCAAGTATAATTAAATTCGAATTGTCATGGAAAATAGAACCGCGATAATAAAAATCACACTGATCCTTATTAAAATTAGAAACGGAAGCATCTGCGCAATTTAAAACTTCTACACTCCTAACACAACCGGAAATATCTTCTCCGAAAGCTCCCGTGTTCCCACATATCGCACCCCCAATAGTACCGGGGATGCCTATTGCCCACTCCAACCCTGTCAATCCAAGTTTCACCGCTTCGACCAGTAAATTAGCCAAAAGCAGACCCGCGTCAGCATAAATTTCAGAATTATGAACTAAGAATTCAGAATTAAGAATTTTTACGACAAGA
>JAHISW010000047.1 GCA_018817995.1 Patescibacteria group bacterium
TAGCTTTTGTATAAACTTAGATATACCATTTTCCGTTTTTTGTTTTAGCAACAAGTGAAAATGATTAGGCATAAGTGTAAACATTAATATTTCTACTAGTAGTTTTCTTGGTTTCTTTTCAGCCTTTGAGTTTTTTAAATACCGAAACTCTATGGTCATTGTTTCAGGATCAAAATAGTAATTTGTGTTAGGGACACGGCTTTTATCATTGAACTCAAAAAGATCGTGAATAAAACGAAGATAGTCTTTATCATCCATAAAGATTTTTCTTTTTTCTGTGCCACGGTTGTAAATATGGTATATTTTGTCTTCTGCGAATTTTGGATTCATGTGTTGATTATACAACTATCGACCTCGGAGGTCGATAGTTGATAGTTTATGAGTTGTTGCGAGTTATTTTTATTTACTCCTCCTCTTTCTTAGAGCGCCTTAGAAAGGCTGGGATTGCTTCCCAGTCTTTTGATTTTTCCTTTCCGTTATCTTTTTGTTCGTTGCCGTTTTTGGATTCTTCTTTAGTTTTTTCTTTTTGGTTTAGATTTTGGAAAATATTTGTTTTTGAAGAAATGTTTTTTTCATATCCGTTCTCTGGGAACCCTGAAGCCACAACAGTTACTTTTATCTCGTTTTTCTTAAGTCTTTCGTCGTGGAAAGCTCCGAAAATAATTTTAGCGTATTCGTCAACAGAGTCGGTAATAATCTTTGCGGCTTCTTGTATTTCTGACATTGTCATATCTGGTCCTCCCGCAATCGCAAAAAGTATACCCTTGGCTCCGTCAATGGAAACATCCAAAAGAGGGGAGTTGATGGCCATTTTTGCCGCTTCTTCGGCTCTTTTTTCTCCTTGCGCCGTTCCTATTCCCATCAAGGCGGAACCCGCATCTTTCATAACCGCTTTGACATCTGCAAAGTCAACATTGATTATGCCGGGCAATGTAATCAGGTCAGAAATTCCCTCTACGGCTTGTCTTAAAACTTCATCGCACATAGCAAAGGCGGAAATAAAACTCGTATCTTTTTGGACGACGCCCATCAGCCGGTCATTTGGTATAACTATCATTGCGTCCACGGAGTCTTTCAATTCATTGATGCCGTCTTCCGCTATTCTTGCTCTCTGCGCTCCCTCAAACGAGAAAGGTCGTGTCAGTACAGCTACCGTTAGTATTCCGTTCTCTTTGGCTGTTCTGGCAATTGTAGGAAGGGCGCCGGTGCCGGTGCCTCCTCCAAATCCGCTGGTTACAAAAATCATATCAGCACCCTTTATGGCTTCTTGTATTTCTTCTTTTGTTTCCTCGGCCGCGCGTTTTCCTATTTCAGGATTCATTCCGGCCCCCAATCCTTTTGTCAGGTTTTTGCCGATATGTATTTTCTTTGGAGATAAACTATGGTGCAAATCTTGCGCGTCTGTGTTTATGCAGACGAATTCTACACCCTTCACCTTTGACCGTATCATATGGTCAACAGTATTGGAACCGGAGCCTCCAATACCAAAAACTTTAATGCGCGCGAATGCTTCTACGTCAGGTTGAACTCTTGTCATAAGTAATTAGTTTTAAAAAATAAATGGTTATTTAACTGTAAAGTAAAAAAAAAGGGTCGTATTGTCAATCCTATAAAAACGACCACATAGATTTTTTGTTATGGCAAGAATGTTCTAGCCAGTTTTGAAAATACTCCCCTTACTCCTGGTAAAATTTTACGGTTCATTACAGTGGAGCCGTTCTTTCCTTCAAGTTTTGCGCAACAAAGCCCGAAAGCCACTGACCAAACGGGATTAATCATGTCGCTGTTGCCTTTGTTGTTTTCACTAAACATGGGTTGGCTTAATCGGGAAGGAAGTTCCAGAGATTTTCTGGCAATTTCTTCTATATTATTTAAATTAGCCCCTCCTCCTGTCAATATTACGCCAGCTGGGAGAATGCCGTTGTTTCTTATCTGGCGCAAGTGTTCTCCCGTTAGTTCAAAAATATCGTTTAGTCTTGATTCAACAATGGTATTTAGTTTTCTTTTTAATGATAGATCGGAACCATATGACGAAATTTTTAATTGCTCGGCTTCATCTAAAAGGACCTGGAAACCTTTGGCAATATCGTATGTGATATGGTTTGACCCAATAGGGAATGATTCAACGGAAATCGGGGAACCGTCTTCAAACACAATGACTGACGAGGTGTCACCCCCTATGTTGATTATCAGACAACCCACCTCCTTTTCTTTTTGGTTTAGAAGGGCGTGGCTCATTGCCCATGGCGCTGCGGCTATATCTTCAACGGTGACGCCTGATAATTCCACACTTTTAACAAGGTTGTTCAAGTATTGCGTGGAACTTGTAATAAACAGGGTCTCTACTTCCAACTTTTCTCCCTTTACTCCCAATGGGTCTCCTATAATCAGTTCGTTGTCTATTTTGTATGAAATGGGAAAATTGTGCAGAATATCTTTATTTAAAAAGTACGAAGAAGAGTTCTGGTTTAATTGAATTTTGCTTTGTTGTAGCGCTCTTTCTATGTCGTCTTTTGTCACTTCGCGGTCTGTGCGAGAAACAATTATAGAACCTTTTGACCGTTTTCCCAAAATCCCGACTCCATCCGCTGAAATGAAAGCTTGTTTAACTGTTATCCCTGCGGAATCCTGAGCCTTTTTTAGCGAGTTTTTTATAGCGACAGATACTTCGCATGGGTTTATAACAAAACCCCTTCTTAGTCCTTCGCTGGAACTGATCCCACACCCCAAAACGCGCGGACCTGCTTCTCCGTCTCTCTTTTCAGCGATAACGGTTTTAATGTAAGAAGTTCCTATATCAATTCCTGTGGCTATTTTGCGGGACATGTTTCAAAATTAAAAATTAAATCTAAAAATTAAAATCTTATTTACTTTATAAATTTTGTTAAATATTTTTTTTCTTGTTCCAACATTTTTTTTCCATGTTCAAATCCTTTAAGATGGAGAAGGGAATGAATGAATAAAAAGAATAGTTCTTCCTTGGGGTATTTAGCGTTCAGAAATATTTCTCCTTCATTTTCTGCAAACCGGAAAGAAAGTGTATTCGTGCTCTCGCCCTTTTTTCGGTATGTTTTATTTAGTTTTCGTATTAATGCGTCTCCTGTCAGTATAACACTAAGCGCGTAATTTTTCTCCAGTATTGTCTCCGCTATTTTTTTCCATGGCAATTTGGGCGTTTTTCTCTTTGTTAAGTTGATTATGTCTAGCATTAGATTTAAGAATTAAGGAGATTCGTAAATCTAGTTTAATAATTTTTTTACTATCTCGCTTACTTTTTTTCCGTCTGCCTGCCCCCCGGTTCTTTTCACTATTTCTTTCATTACAGAACCAAAATCCTGCATTGAATGAGCCCCCGTATCGGCTATTGCCTCTCCGGTTATTTTTTCGATTTCTTTATCGGAAATTTCTTCCGGGAGATATTCTTTAAGAAACGAAAGCTCTTTTTTTTCTTTTTCCGCCAGGTCTGTTCTATTTGCTTTTTCGTATGCTTCTATGGAATCGCGTCTTTTTTTTGTCTCCGATTTTATGATTTTTTGAATTTCTTCTTTGCTTAAGCCTTCATCTTTCTTGCGCGCGCCTATTTCTCCATTATTAATGGCGGCTAAAAGCATTCTCAAGGTGGAACTTTTAATTTCCTCCTTACTTTTCAGGGCGGTTATCATGTCTTTCTGTATTTTTTCTTTCAAGTCCATTTTATCCCTTAGTGTTAGTGGTAGCGGTGTTGTAAGGTGTTATTTTGCCAAGTTTATATAATTTTTTGGTTTTTTGCGCAATTTTTATTCTAACAAGCGCTCCTCTTTTTTTTCTCAAATCAGATTCCGGCCGTTGTTTGAAACGGGTTTTTTTGAATTTCAAAACATTACCCGACTTTTTTATTTTTCGGCTGAATCTCTTTAATAAACTTAAGGTTGTTTCTTTATTTTTTTTTGTGACTTGTACCATATTTTATGAATTATGAATTAAAAATTTGCAATTGGGCGAATGTCTTCAGTTAGGGGAGCGCCTCCCAAAAGGTGCAAATGGATGTGATCAATTTCCTGACCTCCGTGTTTCCTAACTCTAATTAGAAGTTTATAACCTTTTTCTGAAATATTCAAATCCCTGGCAATTTTTTGAGCTACCATCGTCATTCTTCCGGCCAACTTTTCGTCGTTCTCTTCCAGATCATCTATTGTGGGGATGTGTTTCTTGGGAATAATCAAAACATGAACGGGGGCAATGGGTTTTGAGTCGTTAAATGCGACAACCATATCATCTTCGTAAATAAAATTAACAGGAATTTCTTTATTTATAATTTTGCAAAAAATACAATTGTTCATAAGCGCGGGTAAGATTATTTTAATTTCTTTTTTAATCTATCTACCAATTTTGAAATGGGTACGATTTCTTGCGACGTCGTTTCCATGTTGCGGATGATAATCGTATTGTCGGTTGTTTCTTTTTGTCCGAGGATCAAAACATAAGACGCACCGAGTTTTGAAGCGATTTTGAGCTGGCTCTTCAGGCTGTTTCTGCTTAAGGAGTGCTTAATAGGTATTTTGGCTTTTCTTAAGATATCCAGCAAAAACAAACTTTTGTATTTTGCGTTGGATCCAAGTTGTATAAAAAATACTTCAGGTGTCTTTGTTTGCACTGATAATTTTTTCTTTTCTGACAAAATTTTTATTGCTCTGTCTACGCCGATTGCGCCACCAACTCCCGGTATGTTTTTATTACCTAAGATATGCGCCAATGAATCATAGCGCCCACCTCCGCCAAGTTCCAGAGACATTTTTTCTTCGTCCGGATTTTCTTCAAGGAAGAATTCAAAGGCGGTGCGGGAATAATAGTCCAGCCCCCGAACTAAATATTGGTCTAAAAAGTAAGACACTTCCGATGCGTCTAGAATTTCCAAAAGTTCTTTGAAGTGGTTAGTGCAACCGGGGCAAAGGTAATTTATTATTTGTGGAGCTCCCTGTTTGATTTCATCGCATTCTTTGTTTTTACAATCAAGCAGTCTGAGCGGATTCGATTTTAATCTGTACTGGCAGTCCTTACAGAGGTCATTTGTTTTTCTTTTGTAGTAGGTGGTAAGTTCTTTTTGGTAAACTTTTCGGCACTCTTTGTCTCCGATAGAGTTTATATGAACAGAGATTGGTTTTATTCCAACGGCTTCTTCAAGTATAGTAAGCAGTGTCTTTATAATTATTGCGTCTACAATACTGTTTTCTTCCCCAAGTATTTCCAAACCAAATTGCTGGAACTCCCTACTCCGCCCTCTTTGTGGTCTCTCGTGCCTGAAAAACGAGCCGTGATAATAGAGCATCACCGGTTGAGGTTTAGTCTGCATGCCGTGTTCAATGTAAGCCCTGACAATAGGAGCCGTTCCTTCTGGTCTCAAAACCAAATTGTCTCCTCCCTTGGTTTTCAATTTGTACATTTCTTTCTCAATAATATCTGTGGATTCTCCAATGGCAGAAGTAAAAAGTTCCGCCCTCTCAAGGTGGGGCGTTTGGATAGGCTCAAAACCATAGAAAGATGCGATATTTTCCGCTTTTTCAATTATTTTTTTTCTGATTAAGTATTCATTTGACATTACATCGTGCATCCCCCTCACCCTCTCAATAAGTCCCTTGTTGTTAATTTTTTTTGACATTTGCTTTTTTAGAATGATATTGATATTTTATTAAAAGGCCATAATCGTATCCAGGCCCGTCCGATAACTAAATCTTTATCAAGGCTTCCCCAAATGCGGGAATCTGAGCTCATTGATCTGTTATCTCCCAACACAAAATATTCATTTTCATCTAAAATCATTATCAGACCATTTCCTGTTTTTAAGTCGTCTGCCAGATAAGATTCTTCAATTGTCATGCCTTCGGGGAATTCTTCGTTGTAGATATGAATATTGTCATTTTTCATTTCCACTTTTTCTCCGGGAAGGCCTATAATTCTTTTGATGAAAAATCGGGAGGGATCTTGAGGAAAACGAAATATAATCACCTCGCCCCTTTGTGGTTCGCGGAAATGATAAGAAAATTCGTCAACAATAAGATACTCGCCATTTTCAAAATTGGGAACCATTGAAGAACCGCTCACGATGAAAGGTTGGGCCACCCATAAACGAATAGGGACGACGATAATTACGGCGATTATAACAAATTTTATAAATTCCCAAACCGACTGTTTGAAGCCTGTTTTTTTTACGGTTACCTCTTTGTTTTCTTCTTTTTCGTTGTCCATTGCTTGCCATTATATTACAAAAAATAGCCATTTGCAACTTTTTGTTTCTCTGCGGAACGGGAGTGATAATAAATTAGGTACCTATTTAGTGCTATAGCATGGGGTAGGTGCTTATTGTTTTGTTGAGGATGGAAAAAAGAAGGGAATTATGAGATGATAAAAATAAATAAATTTATGAATTACAAACGTTTAATTATTTCTCTTGTCTTGCCACAATTGGCGGGACTTGTTGGTTCGTTTTTCACAGTCTCAACAATTTCTACTTGGTATGATTTTTTACAGAAGCCAAGCTTTAATCCGCCGAGTTGGGTGTTTGGTCCGGCGTGGGTTTTGCTTTATTTTTTGATGGGGATTGCCTTGTATTTAGCGTGGGAGAAGAGATTTTTGTTTTTTGTTCATCTTTTTTTCAATGCTATTTGGTCAATCATATTTTTTGGTTTACAACAGCCGGGTTGGGCATTTGTTAATATTATAATCATCTGGCTCTTTATTATTTTTTTGATGATAAAATTTTGGAAAGTAAACAGATGGTCAACTTATCTGTTAATTCCTTATTTTCTTTGGGTAAGTTTTGCCAGTGTCCTCAATTTTTCTATTTGGTATTTGAACTAATGCAGTTGCTGGCGGGTGGCGGGCACGGCAATTTCGTAAGGTTCCAGATGGGGGTATCTGTGCGATATCGGATATCCAACAGACAAAATCAAGCTTGATTTTGGTAGAATATCCCAATGATTGAAGTCCAACTTCAATCATTGGGAAAGGCGAAGGGAACCGTTGCGGAGGGGTGTTTTTTGTTTGTCTAGCCAACTATCGTCCTCCGAGGACGATAGTTGAGTATCGATAGTTGAGGAGTGGTGTTGGAAGTTTTGTTGGAAGTCGGACTTCCAACAGATGGGGGTACGGATTATGTTTTTATATTTGGGATATAATTGGCGATGAGTCGGTTATTTGTTGGGAGTGAGTAAAGTCAAAATACCTTCAAAATGATAGCAAATGATAACATCTTTCGCTTTTGAAAGGCGTTTTTTGTTGCGGAAACCTCAAATTTGTTGCAGAATAGGGGTATTATGACGGAAGAATTAATAAATCATATTTCAAAAAGATAAACTTAAAGAAAACTCCTAAAGTTGGTCTACACTTTGAACAAAAGACCACTCCTGATTTGATTTGGTGTGTTGCTTACACTATTTTAAATATAACAAAAAATGATAAAAATAAAATTTTCTCTGATAATGAAGATATTCGAAAATCTTCTTTATTTAACTCTTTGATGCAGGGTTATTTTTCAAAACCACCACAAGAGAAAGCAGAAAATGAATACAACAAAGTCAGCTCTTATCAATTGGGACTTTTAACTTATGCGGGAATTTTAGAAAAAATTAGTGATAGACCTAAAAAGTTTAAAGTTAAGGAATTTGATATATTAGAATTTATTGCCAAGAACGACCTAAATGCTTCCAAATTTCTTGTTGAGTATACGGAAAAGTTCCTGAAAGATAACGACTTGTTCGAGATTTTTAATATTTATAAAAATCAACCAAATCAAGAGAATCATTTGAAAGTAAAAGATAAATATTGGGAGTGGGCTAAAATTAATACGGCAATCAAGGGGGCGGACAGAAAACATACATACAGAGTTTTCAATAAAATATTCAATTTGTTTTGTTACAAAAACGGAATTCCAGGAGAAGATGCTTCAAACATGACAAAAGGACCATGCCCTTATTCTTTTATTATATATAATAGAGAAAATTTTAGAGATGAAAACAAACCAATTGGAATGACTCGGCAAGAATATATAGAAGAAATATTGTCAGAAATTGATGAAATAGGTGTTGTTCA
>JAHISW010000048.1 GCA_018817995.1 Patescibacteria group bacterium
AATCACAATGTGTCGCCTGTGGGCGATGTAAAAAACATTGCCCGGCCGGAATTGATATAGAGAAAGTTCTTCTGGAAATCGTTAACAATTTCCAGAAAAGTAGTCAGTAATCAGTCTTAAGTAATCAGATTCACAACATGCAAATAACATTGCCAAATATAAAAGAAATAATACCCAAATTATTAAAGAAAAAATCTGTCTTCAATAAGCGAGAGCAAACAATTAAAGATTGGTTAAACGAACAACAAGAAAGAATCAGAAGAAACAACTTTCTTCTCAAGAATAAATCCGAAGAAAATAATATTAAAATTCTTAATTTGCTTTTCGGTGGATTATTAATGAGGAGAGTAAGAGACGAAATAGGTGAAAAGATTGCAGAAAAACTAAAAGATAATTTTCAAAACGATGAATTACTAACAATCAAATACATTGGCTTCAAAACAAGAGATCTGGCGTTGTCAGAATTCAATAATAATTATGTTGCCAATGATTTGCATGTATCTAGGATAATGACGCGAATAGGTCTATTGAATTACGGTTTCGATTTAGTCAAAGACAACGATTTGGAAATGGGAAACAACCCGGGAGACAATAAAAATTATTTATTCCTGCACAAACTAGTTTTGAGATTATCCGATTTGTTAGATAGGAAATACTCACCGACAGATTTGGATAGAATTTTTTGGCATTTTGGTCGAAGTATTTGTAAAAACAAACCACAATGCAATGAAAACAAGTGTCCAATATTGTTTTAAATATAGCCGAGGGCGCGGGTGCCGGCTCTGACATGGAGTTTAAAAGATTTCTTAGAATGTCTCTGCGCTCATCCTATGAAGTAAACTCTATTTTTGATATTATCAAAGAGCTAGCGTTGTTAGAAACAGAAAAAATTGAGGATTTAAGAAAAAATTTAGATGAAATATCAGCAATGACTTCGGGTTTAATTAAATCGTTAAATAAGTAATTAATAACCGGTCGCTAATAGTTAATATCTGTGTCTGACTACTCAAGACTAACTACTCAAGACTCATTATGAAGAACATTTACCTACCAAAACAAGTTAAAGTGTCAGAGATAAAAGAGCTTTCAGAAAATGTAAAACTTTTTCGGCTTGATAAAAAAAGAGTTTCATTTGTCCCGGGGCAATTTGTCCTTATCGGAGTTTGGGGTTACGGCGAATCGCCTTTCGGAATCGCTTCTTCTCCTTATGAAAAATCCCACATAGACATTGTTGTCAGAAACACAGGTGGAAATGTAACATCCGCTTTGCATAACCTCAAAAAAAATGACGAAATAAGTGTCAGGGGACCTTACGGAAACGGATTCCCGTTGGATTTTTTTGAAGGAAAAGATTTGGTAATGGCCACGGGGGGATGCGGAATACCGCCAATTGCCTCTCTTGTTGAATATATAATTAAAAATAGAAACAAATTTGGAAATGTTTATCTTCTTTATGGAGCTAGGACGCCAGAAGACATATTAATGAAAAATGAAATAAAAAAATGGGAGAAAAATATCAGCGTTATCCTCACAATAGATAAACCTCATCCAAATTGGGATGGGCATGTTGGATTTGTCACGGATATCATTTCTGAAATCGATGTAAACCCAAAAAGAGCCGTGGCCACAATGTGCGGGCCAGGTCCAATGATGAATGCCCTGGAAAAGGTTTTGCGACCGCTTGGAATTTCCGACCGTCGCATTTTCGTGAGTATGGAAAGAAAAATGCAATGCGGAGTTGGCAAATGCCAGCATTGCGCAATTGGCAGTAAATATGTATGTACAGACGGACCTGTTTTTAATTTTGATGAAATAGATAAAACATGGGACTAAAGCCAAAAATAGCAATTTATGATTTTACCGACTGCGAGGGTTGTGAGGTGCAGATTGTTTCACTTCGCGAAAAACTTTTGGATCTAGAGAAACGACTAGACATTGTTGACTGGCGACTAGGACAAGAAAAAAAAGAGAGCGGTCCTTTCTTTGCGACAATAATTGAGGGTACGCCCATAACGCAGGATGAAATTAACACACTCAGGAACCTCCGCGAAAAATCAAAATATATTATCGCTCTCGGAGCATGCGCCTCTTTGGGTGGAATTCCGGGAATAATGAACAAGGAGAACCGCGCCAAATGGTGCGAAAAAATCTACGGAAAAGAATACAAGCCGAGAGGAATAGACGCCTTACCCCTTCAAGCTTATGTTAAAGTTGATTTCTTTATTCACGGTTGCCCTGTTGACCAAAAAGAGTTGGAAAAAGTTTTCTCGGATCTTTTGTCTGGGAAAAAATTAAGCTACCACCCTTATTCTGTCTGTTTTGAATGCAAGATGGCAGGAAATGAATGTCGGCTGATAAACAACCGGCCCTGCTTGGGTCCAATTACACAAGGAGGATGCGGGGCAGTTTGTATTTCCGGCGGTTCACCTTGCTATGGATGTTTTGGAAACAGAGAAGGCGCAAATATTGAGGGGCTAAAAAAAGTTCTAGAAAAAATCACAACCAAAGACGAAATAAAAAGATACTTCTCAATGTTTTTGAATAAAAACTAGTGCCCCGTGTAGGACTCGAACCTACGACCAATTGCTTAAGAGGCAACTGCTCTACCAACTGAGCTAACGGGGCTAGCGGGGCGTTTGTTTTTAATATATCTGATGTATAATATAAATACAATGAATCCCGTTAGAAATCAGGGTCTTATGAATTATCTATCTACAACAAGAAAAGAAAAAGTCGGTTTTATATTATCAGTGCATATAACATGCGTAATAAATTTCTAACGGGATGAATTTATTCCAAAAAAATTTTCCACTCCCCCGTTATTTGCAAATGCCACCGGTCGGAATTGACATCTCTGACAAAAGTATAAAATACGCAGAATTAGAAAAAAAACATGGAAAAGGTTTACGGCTAAAAAAAATCGGAAGAAAAAACATCAGTACGGGGATCGTTAAAAACGGCGAAATAAAAGATAAAAACGTCTTAATAAAACAACTCAGCGACCTAAGGAGAGAAACGAAAAATGATTATGTAATAGCCTCCCTTCCAGAAGAAAAAGCTTTCCTTAAAATCATCCCCCTCCCAACAATGGAGAAACATCAGATAAGGAAGAGTTTGGAAATGCAAATGGAAGAAATAGTCCCATTCCCGCCCAAAGAAATAATTTTTGATTTTGAAATAATAGATTCTTTCCAGCAAGACAAAATAGGGGTAGCCTTAAGCGCCTTTCCTAAAAAAATTGCAGAGGAATATTCTTTTGTCTTCAAAAAGGCCGGTTTTACTCCAATAGCCTTTGAGTTAGAAAATCAATCTCTTTTCAGGTCGCTAATAAGACCCGAACAAGAAGGCGCGACTATGGTTATGGATTTTGGAAAAACAAGAACGAGCTTCTTAATAGGAGAGAAACGGACTGTAGGATTTGGCTCCACAATTACCGTTGCCGGCGAAGACATCGATTTGGCATTATCTAAGGACTTGGGAAAAAATATTTTTGAGGCGGAAAAAATAAAAAAGGAGCAGGTTATTCGCAAAAACAAAGAAGAAGAAACTTTTGGAGTCGTCCTGCAAATAGTTTCCGTATTAAAAGACGAGATACAAAAAATATTGAACTACTGGGACAACAACCTAAAAAAACAGGGGCTTGCTAAAAATAAAATTAACGAAATTTTACTTTGTGGAGGAGATTCTAATATAGAGGGGCTCGTTGACTATCTATCCTATACGTTAAAGAAAAAAGTAAGGAGAGGAAATGTTTGGTCAAATATTACCTCTTTCGAGAATTATATCCCGGAAATAGAAGAACGAGAGTCTCTTATGTATGCGACTGTCTTAGGTTTAGCCCTTAGACCTTTTCAATAAATTATGATTAACTTACTACCCACCCAAGATAAAAAACTACTAAAAAAAGAATTCTTAAGACGCTTTATCGTTGTTTTGGGATCTTGTTTCTTGATGTTAGTTTTGACACAAATAATTTTATTGTTATCTTTGCTTTTCTACCTTGTTTCTTCAGAAAAAAATTTAAATGACCAGATAGCATCCACGGGGAATCTTGTCGAACTCAAAGCGATAGACAAATTGGAAGCTGAAACAAAGGAAATAAATGATCTTTTGTCTTCTTTGCAAAAAACGCAAGAAAGAACTCCCTTGTTCTCTGATAGTATTTCTGAAATTTTAAAAATACTACCCCCCTCTGTTAGAATTAGTTCTTTTCTCTTTGAGAAAGGACCCAGCAAATCAAACATTGTCATGGGTGGCGAATCTACAACTCGCGACGATTTGTTAATCTTTGTTGAAGACCTGAAATCAAACGTATACTTCAAAGAAGTAGCCATCCCCGTCTCCAGTCTTTTGGCAGAGAAGGAGGTTGATTTTTCCATTGCAGTAGAATTACGCTAAAAATTAAAAAATAATGGATACGAATAAAAAATTTATATCAAGTATCGCAATTGTTTCCCTCGCAATTTCTGCTTCTGTTTTTTGTGTTTATTTTTTGTCCAACAATATAGAATCAAAGGAACGATTATTGTCTGAAGGGCAAAAACAACTTTCGTCTATTGAAAAAAGAATCCAGGATGCAAGTCTGACAGAAAAGAAATTGCCAGATACCAAAAAAAAATACGACGAGCTGAAATCAATGTTTATAAAAGAAGATGATGTTGTTAGTTTTATAAAAAATATTGAATACCTGGCCAAAAAAGCAAATGTTGAACTGGAAATAAAAAACATAGATGTGCCAAAAGAAAACACTCCGTTCTTCTTTACTCTTGACGTCGAGGGCTCTTTTCCAGACATATACTACTATATACTACTTTTGGAAAACAACAGTTATTATATAAAATTAGACAAAGCTTATTTACAAAGAACAGAAGAAAACAAAGAACAATCATGGTCGGCTAATTTGAAATTAGAACTTTTGGGCCTTGAAGAAAATGATTAAACTAAAAATAAAATTCAGCCCCATTTTTCTCTGGCAAGTAAGTGTTATTGCTTTTTTGACGCTTTTCGTGGCAGTATTACTATTAAACTTGAACATTTTTTCCAACTCAAAAAATAAAATTGAAAATGCGAGTAATGATTACGAACACGTAACCACTATGATAAAAGAAGACATTCTTGATGAAATATTCTCCAATGTAGAAAAAAGAAAGAGCGTGTTTGAAGGAATTTTTTTAAACAAGCCAAACATCAAAGATCCATTCTCCCTGTAGCCCCTGTAGTTCAACGGATAGAACAGTAGCCTTCTAAGCTTCAAACAGAGGTTCGATTCCTCTCGGGGGCACCAAGCGACAACAGACAAAAAGGGACGATTAGCTCAGTTGGCTAGAGCGCCTCGTTTACACCGAGGAGGCCGGGGGTTCAAGTCCTCCATCGTCCACTATTTTATTGTTTATTTGTTAAAAATAATCTAGTATACTGGAAGATATGGAAGAAACAGATGAAATTAAAAAATTACTAAAAAGAAACCTTGAAATTTCCGAGGAGTCCTCTAAAATCATAAAGAAAATACACGGGGCGCAAAGAACTGGAAGAATCTTAAAAATACTAAAATGGTTTCTTGTTATAGCATTGGCCCTGGGAGCCTATTACTATGTTCAGCCGTTCATGGAAACATTTTGGGAAACGGTTGGGCAAATTAAGAAAGATTTTTCTTCCCTGAAAGAAGCTAGTGAATCAGCAGGAAGCATACCCATGAGTTTCCTTGATCAAGTAAAAAAACTTTTTGAAGGGCCGAAGTAGCTCAGTGGTAGAGCACTTCTCTGAAAAAGAAGGGGTCGTGAGTCCGATTCTCACCTTCGGCACAAGTTATCCGATTTTTATTTTGAGTTTTTGAGTTTTGTCTTTATCAACTTTAGGAAGCCTAATTTCCAAAAGCCCGTTTTTAACGGAGGCTTCCGCATTTTCGCTGTCAACTTCTTGAGGTAACAAAACTGACCTAGAAAAACTCCCCCAATAAAGCTCCTTATAATAGTAGCTGTCTTCATTAACTTCTCTGACGTTTTGGCGATGACCCTTTATTGTTATCATGTCTTTGGAAATGGATACATCCAAATCATCGGGCTTGACATCAGCTATCATAGCTCTTATCACAATACTTAATGGCGACGAAAACATGTCAATCGCCAACTGCCCTTCATCCTCGTCGGTCCACTCGTTCTCCTGAGTAACTTCGCTATTACCATCGTCTTTTAACATATTCTCTTCTTTCTCTTCGTGAAAAACATGATTCCCTGCCAACCTTTCAAAAAAAGACTTCTTATCTTTTGACATAATCTCTACTAATTATTAATTATAAACTACTCTTATTTTACATGATTTATCAAAAAATTCAAAATAAAATTCTAATTATTATTTTTTCTTTATTTTCTTGACCTTTTCAAAAACAAACAACAAAACAATGATTAAAAACCAAAATGGAAGCAATATTTGGACAACATTGTTTCCATCACTTCTTATTATAAAAAAATTAAAAAGGGCGTGTAGTATAGTCGCAAAAAAGAGACCCCAAATAACATTTTTTCGGTGACTTTCTTTGTGAAAAAAACAAAAAGCAATACTAGCTCCTACTGTGGCCGAACTAAGAAGATGAATTAACGTCGCACCAACAAACCTTAAGTTACCCGTCATAAAACCGGCAGAAAAACCGTAGCCAGTTACGATGTCAACCAAAAAAATGACATTCTCAAGAGCGGCAAAACCTAACGCAGCCGTAATAAGATATATCAAGGCGTCAATCGGCTCATCAAAATCCTTTTTGCTTAAAGCTACCTTTTTCGCAGCCATATATTTCATGGACTCCTCTGCCAACGCCCAGAAAAAAAGGATTAAAAACCCGCCCAATGCCGTCAGTAATCCCAACTTTTCAAAAACATAATGGGTCGCCTGTTCAAGAACTAAAGCAACTGCCACCACGGCCATTCCGGCAAAAAAAGTCAGAATCAAAAGACGGCGCGGTTCCGGATGCAGACGATCCTCCTTCAGCCAAAACCAAAGCCATAAAAGAGGTGGCAATATTCCTACGATTAACGAAAAAAGAAGAGATCCGTATGACATTTTAACAAGGCCAATTTTCTACTATTAATAACTCTTTGTCTTTGATGGGTAATTTAGACCAAATTTCTTCCGTAACAAAAGGCATAAATGGATGAAGAAGTTTTAAAGAATTAAACAAAACATAAGATAAAACTTCTTGGGTGTTCTCTCTTAAAATATCATCCTCAAGTTGTTCTTTAGAAGCTTCTAAGTAAACGTCGCAAAATTCATGCCAGAAAAAATCATAAAAATCATGAAGAGCATGCCCAAAACTGTATTGATCAATGTATTTGGAAACCCCATTCTTTACACTAGAAAAACATTCGATTATTCTTTTGTCTGCTTCTGTTATCCCTTTTGGACGATAAGCATCTTTCTCTGTAATTTTGTCTGTAGACATCAAGACAAACTTACTAGCATTCCAAATTTTATTGCAAAACTTTTTGCCTGCCAAAACATGCTCCTCCGCCCAGTGAATATCCTGATTTCCCATCATTTGCCAAATTAAACCAAAGCGCGTGGCATCGGCTCCATATTTTTCAATGTAATCCATAGGATCAATGCCCGTGCCCAAAGACTTTGACATTCTTTTTCCCGCTTTCGTTAAAATCGTCGGATGGATTATAACATCCTTGAAAGGCTCTTCTTTCATAAACTCCTCTCCCGAGAAAACCATACGAGCCACCCACAAATTTATTATATCTCTTGCTGTGGATAAAACATTAGTAGGATAAAATTCTTTTTGGTCTTTCTCTTTCATTGTAGCAAAAGGCCAAAGAGCGGAAGAAAACCAAGTATCCAAAACATCATCGCTTCCCTCAACAGGAATTTTATGCCCCCACCAAATTTGCCTTGATATGCACCAATCTCTTACGTTGTTCAACCAATCAAAATATACTTTTTCCCACTTTTTAGGATGAAAAGTCACTTTCCCCTTTTTGACCGCATCAATCGCCGTTTTAGCCAAATCTTTCATTTTAAGAAACCACTGCAAGCTCGGCAGATTTTCAACAATATGTCCGCATCTGTAACAAACCGCCACATTGTGCGCATGATCTTCTGTTTTTTCTATGAGTCCAATTTTCTCCAAATCTTTCACAATTTTCTCACGGGCTTCATCTGTTTTCATTCCTTGATATTTGCCATAGGTCATTTTTCCAAACTGATCTATAACCTTGGCAATTTCAAGATTATGTTGTTCACCCATCTCCGCGTCAATAATACTATGGGCGGGCGTAACCTTGACTGCGCCTGTTCCAAAATCCGGGTCAATGTTTCTATCCGCGATAATCGGAATTTCTTTCCCAACAATCGGCAAAATTATTTTTTTGCCAATCAAGTTTTTATAGCGGTCGTCCTTCGGGTTGACTGCAACAGCCGTATCGCCAAGCATCGTCTCTGGCCGAGTAGTAGCGACAACAACAGATCCATATTTTATATAGTAAAGTTTTCCTTTCTCTTCTTTGTACTCCAGCTCCAGATCAGAGAGGCTTGTCTGGCACCTAGTGCACCAGTTTATAA
>JAHISW010000049.1 GCA_018817995.1 Patescibacteria group bacterium
ATTTGCTTGTATGGATGCAATTGGTTCTTTGCCCCAATTAAATATATAGGGAGGTTTTTGTTATGGCATCTAGAGCAGATGACATAGTGGCTAAGGTTGCTGAGGCTTTGGGGAACCCTTTGTCTGTGGCTTTCTAACCTAAATCATCACACATTTCATGCTATCACCCCAGATGTGTGATAGTCCTTCAACTATTGGAGTCCAACTCCAATAGTTGGTTTGAGTGTTTTTACCATATGTTCACGATCGTGAGTATGTGGTAAATTTGTTTCTTGACAGGCGCGCGGTACTTCTACCGTGCGTTTTTTTATTTGATCCCGTTAGAGACAAGACTTTTTTTAAAGTCTGTCGGAAATCTTTGATATCCTGTCTCTAACGGGATTGACAAAAAATGGCTAAATTGCTAAGATTTTCATCATGTATTATGGCAATATTTGATATATTCAAAAAAAATAAAAAGAAGAAAGGTGAAGATCGATTAAAGCGCCCTCCCAAAGGCGCTTTTAAGCG
The DNA here is from genome assembly GCA_018817995.1 of Patescibacteria group bacterium. Lineage (GTDB taxonomy): Bacteria > Patescibacteriota > Minisyncoccia > JAHISW01 > Tagabacteraceae > JAHISW01. The sequence goes on from JAHISW010000049.1 coordinate 511, forward strand.
GGTAGAGAAATCTTCAAAGGAGGTCAAAAACAAAGAAATACAAGGTGAAGATAAAGAGGAAGAGAAGAAAAAGGCAGGCGCGACGGAAGGAAAATCAGAATTGGCCTCGGTAATTATTTCATCTCCGCATATCACTGAAAAAACGACTACCCTTGCTGAACAGAATGTTTATGTTTTTAAGGTATCGCCCAGGGCGAATAAAGTTATGATTAAAAAGGCGATTAAAGAATTATACGGGTTTACTCCGGTAGGGGTCAGTATTGTAAATATTCCACCAAAGGTTCGTTCCAGGCGAGGGAAAAAGGGGGTAAAGTCCGGCTATAAAAAGGCGATGGTTTATTTAAAAGAAGGCGATCAAATTGAATTAGCGTAAAACATGAATCATGAAAAAGTATAAACCGACAACTCCATCAAGAAGGCACATGACAGGTATTTCGTACCGGACTGTTTTGGGCACCACAAAAAACAAACCAGAAAAAAGTTTGACAAAAGGTAAAAGAAAAATGCAAGGAAGGAATAATCAGGGCAGAATAACCACCAGGCATAAAGGAGGCGGGGTTAAACGGCTTTACCGCGAGATTGATTTTAGATATGAAAAGAAAGGAATACCGGCCAAGGTTGAGACGGTTGAGTATGACCCCAATCGTTCCGGTTTTATCGCTTTGGTTTCTTATCTTGATGGAGAGAAGAGATACGTGCTTGCTCCGCAGGGGTTGAAATCCGGTGATAAATTTATTGTTTCTGAAGGCGCGGAGTTGAAAACGGGCAATCGTTTGCCTCTTTCAAAAATGCCGTCCGGAACGCATATATATAATATTGAAGTTCAACCAAATTGTGGCTCCAAATTGGTTCGTTCTGCCGGTAATTTTGCTGAATTGTTGGCGCACGACGGAAGTTTCGCGCAAATCAAAATGCCTTCCAAAGAAATTCGCAAGATTTCGGACAAATGTTGGGCAAGTATAGGGGCTGTTTCTAACGAAGAGCATGGGTTGGTTGTTATTGGCAAGGCAGGTCGTTCCAGATGGATGGGAATCAGGCCAACAGTGAGGGGATCTGCGATGAATCCTTGCGACCATCCGTATGGTGGAGGAGAAGGGCGTTCTCCCCAAGGGACAAAAAGGCCGAAGAATAAATGGGGAAAGGGAACAAGAGGAGTAAAAACACGAAACAAAAATAAGTATTCGACAAAAATGATTATTAAAAGGCGTGTTAAGAAAAAGAGGAAATAGACATGACGAGATCACTTAAAAAAGGTCCTTATGTTGACCAGAAATTATTGAAGAAAATAAGCAATATTAAATCGGGAGACGATATTGTTGTGAAGACGTGGTCAAGAAGTTCTCAAATTTCGCCAGAGATGATAGGTTATACTTTTGGAGTGCACAATGGCAAAGATTTTATTGAAGTGAAAATTGTTGAAAATATGGTGGGGCATCGTCTGGGAGAATTTAGTCTTACCCGTAAATTTGTCAGACATGGCGGTAAAATGCAGAAAGAAATTGAAGCAAAAAGAAAACAGGCTGAAGCGGGAGCAAGCAAATAACCAATAACTAATAACGAATAACAACATGACCGAAGTAAACGCAAAATTAAAATATCTTCGTATCGCGCCCAGGAAGGTGCGCTTATTGGTAGATTTAATTAGGGGAATGTCTTTAGGAGACGCAAAAACTCAAGTGTCTGTGAGCAGTAAAAAGATAGCGCCGCCTTTGTTAAAACTTTTAAAATCCGCCGAAAGCAATGCTCGTCACAATTTTAAATTGGAACCGGATAATTTGCGTGTTAAGGAGGCAAAAGTTGACGAAGGACCTGTATTGAAAAGGTATATGCCCAGAGCTAGGGGCAGGGCGACGGTGATAAAAAGAAGAACGAGCCATGTCACTGTTGTTTTGGGAGAGAAAAAGAAAGATAATAAATCAAATAACCAATAATATTATGACACATGTAGTACATCCATATTCTTTCCGTTTAGGAATTTTGCGCAATTGGAAATCAAACTGGTTTAATTCAAAAAAATACAAAAGTTTTTTGAAGGGGGACGTTTTGATTAGGGAGTGGCTGGAGAAGAAAATGAGAGGCATGTATATTGATTCTATAGACATAGAGCGTTCGCGAGACACTTTTAGAGTTATCGTTAAGACATCTCGTCCGGGTTTGGTGATTGGCAGGAAAGGCGAGAATGTTGAGAAATTTAAAAAGAGCATTGCAAAAATGTTCAAAAAGCTTGATTTGGAACCCTATAGAAAACTCGATTTTACGGTGGAAGAAGTTCGTTATCCTGAATCAAGAGCGGCTATAGTTTCCCAGACAATAGCAGAAAGTTTAGAGAGAAGATTTCCTTTCAGAAGGGTAATAAAACAGACGGTGGAAAAAGTGATGATGAATAAAAATGTTAAGGGTGTTAAAATTGCCTTGTCCGGAAGGCTTGGCGGAGCGGAAATGAGTAGGAGAGAATGGTTGGGAAAAGGAAAGATGCCTCTTCAGACAATGGGGGCGGATATTGATTTTGCCAAAGAAAGGGCCCATCTGCCTTATGGAGATGTTGGTATAAAAGTGTGGATTTACAGAGAAGATGATGAAAACAACAAATAATTATGTTATTCCCCAAAAAAGTAAAATATAGAAAGTGGCACAGAATGAGGGTGAATCCGAAAAAGAAACAAGTCGCGACCAGGGGCGCGGTGGTTTCCTTTGGTGGCTATGGAATGAAGGCGGAACAACCTGGCGAGATTACCTCCAATCAAATTGAGGCGGTAAGGAGGGTGCTTACGCGTTCTGTTCAAAAAACAGGCAAGGTCTGGATTAGAATTTTTCCTGATAGGCCTGTTACAAAAAAACCGCCCGAAACAGGAATGGGAAAAGGGAGGGGCGACCCTGTTGGTTTTGTGGCGTCGGTCAAGTCCGGAAGAATTCTTTTTGAACTGGATGGTGTTTCAAAAGAAGTTGCCAAGAGCGCGATTAAAAAGGCTTCTTCCAAACTGCCAGTAAAAACTAAATTTGTTTTAAGAGAAATTTAATATGAGTAAAGAAAAGTTGGACAATAAAACACTGAAAGAATTAAAAGCGATGTTGAGTGAAAAACGGAATGCGTTGAGGGATTTTTGTTTTAGAATAGCCAAGGGGAAGGCGAAAGATGTCAAAGAGGGACGCGTGTTGCGAAGAGAAATTGCCCGGATTTTAACAAATATAAACAAACATGGAGGAAAATAAAAGAAAAAAATTAAAAGGAGAAGTTGTATCCGACAAAATGGATAAGACCGTTGTTGTTTTAGTGAACCGTTTTATCAAACACAAGCAGTATGGAAAGTTTGTAAAAATAGGAAAAAAATATAAAGTGCACGACGAAAAGAATGAATACAAGATTGGAGACAAGGTTGTCATCAAAGAGACCCGACCGTTATCAAAGGATAAGTCTTTTGAGGTTTCACGCAAAGTTTAATAAATATGATTCAAAACCAGACAAAATTAAATGTGGCTGACAATACCGGGGCGAAAATAGTCCAGGTTATTAAGGTGTTGGGCGGGAGCAAGAGGAGATACGCTCGTATTGGTGATGTTGTTGTTGTTTCCGTTAAATCTGCTGAGCCAAGAAAACTTGTAAAAAAGAAAGATGTCTTGCGCGCGGTTGTCGTCAGGCAGAGGCAGCCCTTTAGAAGGACGGATGGGGCCTATCTCCGTTTTGATGATAATGCTGTTGTTATTTTGGAGGCGAAAAAAGAAGGAAAGAAAACAAAAGATCCAAAAGGAGGTCGCATATTTGGTCCTATTCCGAGAGAAATGAAAGACAAGGGGTATACAAAAATAGTATCGTTAGCTAAAGAAGTAATATGAAACTAAAAAAGGGAGATAAAGTATTTGTTGTTTCCGGAAAAGACAAAGGTAAAACAGGAAAGATAACAAAATCTTTGCCCGATTTATGCAAGGTTGTTGTGGAGGGGATAAACATAAGAAAAAAACATACGCGTCCAAAAAAAGAAGGGCAAAAAGGACAGGTTGTTCAGATACCGGCTCCGATGGACGTATCCAATGTCAGGCTTGTTTGCGAAAAATGTGGAAAGGCGGTTCGCATCGGGTATAAAATATTAGAAGACGGGAAAAAGGTCAGAACTTGTAAAAAATGCCAAGAAGAGGTTTAATACTGTAACATATGAAATGTGACCTAAAAGAAAAATATACAAAGGAAGTAATGCCGAAATTGATTAAAGAAGTTTACAAAAACAAGATGGCTGTTCCTAAAATAGAAAAGGTGACGATAAACGTTGGGACAGGGTCTGTGAAGGATGATAATCATAGAAAGTACATAGAAAATAGTTTGGCGGTAATTGCCGGACAACATTTTTCTAAAAGATTGGCCAAAAAGTCAATTGCCTCATTCAAGGTTAGAGAGGGGGGTCATGTTGGATACAGCGCAACTCTCCGAGGGAAAAGGATGTATGATTTTTTGAATAAATTAGTTTTCGTGGCAATTCCAAGAAAGAGAGACTTTCGCGGTTTGAGTTTAAAGTCGGTGGATGAAGCCGGGAATTTAACAATTGGTTTTAAGGATCATCTTATTTTTCCGGAAATGGCCAATGAAGATGTAAGAAGTTCGTTTGGTTTTTCGGTTACAATCGTAACAACCGCAAAGGGGAAAGAGAAGGCAAAGCAGTTTTTGAAAGAGATGGGCTTTCCTTTTTCCAAAAAATAATATGGCAAAAACATCTGTTATAGAAAGAGCGAAGAAAAAACCCAAATTTAAATCACGCGTAGTGAGGAGGTGTTTCCGTTGTGGAAGAAAAAGAGGATATATGGGAGATTTTGGCTTGTGTAGAATATGCTTTAGAGAACTTGCCAATGAAGGAAAAATTCCGGGAATTAAAAAATCAAGTTGGTAATATTATGGATCCAATAGCAGACATGTTTACAAGAATAAGGAATGGTTATGCCATACGCGCAGTGTTGGTGTTGGTTCCGTATTCAAAATTAAAAATGGAGATAGCCAAGTTGTTGCAGAGTGGCGGGTATGTGAGTGACGTTCTTCGTAGGGGAAGAAAGACAAAAAAGAGCATAGAGATTGTTTTAGCTTACGATAAAGAGAACCCGGTCATCAAGAAAATAATCCGTGTTTCCAAACCTTCGCGTAGGGTGTATCTCTCCTTGAGAGAAATGTTTCCGTTGAGTCGTGGGTATGGCAGGAGGATAATGTCTACACCTAAGGGAATTTTATTTGACAAGGACGCGCGCAAAGAAAAAGTCGGCGGAGAAGTTATAGGAGAAATTTGGTAATATGAGCAGATTAGGCAAAAAACCAATAGAAATTCCGAAAAACGTAGAAATTGGAATAGAAGACAACACCGTTGTTGTTAAAGGTCCTTTGGGCGAGATGAAGCGAGAATTTAATAACGCCATTAGTATAAGACTAGAGGACGGTTTTATCAAAGTGTCTCCTGTCAAAACAAGAGGAAGCACTCTTGCTCTGTGGGGAACATACAGTTCTCTAATAAGGAATATGATAGAAGGGGTTATAAACGGTTTTACAAAAAAGTTGATTGTGGAAGGGATAGGTTTTAAATCTGAAGTCAGCGGGAATAAACTTATTTTGAGTTTGGGTTTTTCTCATCCGGTTGAAATGGTGATACCGGATGGCATTGATATGAAAGCCGAGAAAAACAAAATAGAAGTTTTTGGCATTAATAAAGAGTTGGTGGGTCAGGTGGCTGCCAATATCAGGGCGCTTAAGAAGCCGGAACCGTACAAAGGAAAGGGTATACGGTATGAGGGGGAAATTATCAGGCGAAAGGCGGGTAAAAAATCGGCTACCTCTGCGTAATAATATTTAAAATGGAAAGAAAAGAAAAAACAGAAAAAAGAGATATGCGTCGCAGAAGAGTTAGGGCGAAAATTTTTGGAGTGAGCGATTGTCCGCGCATTTCTGTTTTTCGTTCTAATAAATATATAAGTTTGCAGTTGATAGATGACGAAAAAGGGGAAAGCCTGCTTCAGGCTAATGACATTGGATTAAAAAATGGGACAAAAACAGAAAGAGCGCGTAAAATTGGCAAAAAGATAGCCGAAGAAGCAAAGAAAAAAAATATCAAAAAAGCGGTCTTTGACAGAGGCGGTTACGCTTATCACGGTCGAGTGAAGGCATCTGCCGATGGATGCAGGGAGGGCGGACTTAAGTTTTAATACGAATTGTTTAAGATACTTCAACTATGATAAAAAGAGGAAATTATAGACCAAGAACTCCTTCAGAGTTTGAACAAAAAATTATTGACATTAGGAGGGTGGCGCGTGTCGTTGCCGGTGGCAGGCGTTTTAGTTTTAGGGTTGTTGTCGTCATTGGCAATAAAAAAGGAGAGGTTGGCGTTGGTATGGGGAAGGCAGTTGATACGGCATTGGCAATAGACAAAGCTGTTAGAGTCGCGAAGAAAAACAGAATCAAAATATCTTTGACTAAGAACAATTCAATCCCTCATGAGATAGAAGCAAAGTTTACACAAGCAAGAATTACCATAAGACCAGCCAGGCAAGGCCGTGGTTTGGTTGCAGGGAGTTCATTAAGAACGGTCTTGTATTTAGGCGGAGTGAACGACGTTGTTGCCAAGGTTCTTTCTAGAAGCAAAAATAAGTTGAATATAGCCATGGCCACAATGAAAGCATTAAAGGAATTAAAAGAAGCGGATTATGCAACTTCATCAAATAAAACCAAAAAATAAAAAAAGCGATAAAAAGCGCGTCGGTCGCGGAGGCAAAAGAGGATCATACTCAGGGAAAGGATTAAAGGGACAGAAATCCAGGGCCGGTCGTAAGTTGAGACCGCAAATGAGGGATATTATTAAGAAAATCCCAAAGAAGCGTGGTTATAGATTTAAGTCCATAGCGCCGGAACATGCTGTGGTTAATTTGGATATGATTGATAAAAAATTTGAAAATGGCGAAAAAGCCACGCCTAAAATTTTTTTTGAAAAAGGTTTGATTAAAAAAGTTGCTGGCAAATTGCCTAGGGTAAAAATTTTAGCAAGAGGTCAATTAACTAAAAAAGTTTTTATTTCGGGGTGCACGATGTCTGCCTCTGCAAAAGAACAGATAGAGAAAAAACACTAATTTAGCATGGATAATTTTTTTCAAAAAATAAAATTTATTTTTAAGGACGCAAGTCTTCGCAAAAAGATTTTTTTTATTTTGTTTATTCTGGCGGTTTTCAGAATCGGTGCTGTTCTGCCTATTCCCGGCGTTGACCCCGTTCGTTTACAGGCGTTTATGTCGGGTAATCAATTTTTCGGTCTTTTAAATGTGTTTTCGGGAGGCGCTTTATCTAATTTATCTGTGGTGATGCTCGGTGTTGGACCTTATATTACGGCATCCATTATTATGCAACTTCTAACAATGATGTTTCCTCGTTTAAAAGAAATGTACCAAGAAGAAGGAGAGAGTGGGCGCCAGAAATTTAATCAGTTATCCCGTTATTTGACCATTCCCCTTGCTTTTGTTCAGGGCTTTGCCTTGTTGGCTCTCTTGGAGCGACAGGGAATTTTGTCGGGGCTTACTTTGTTTGACCGTTTAGTTAATGTAATTATAGTCACAGCCGGAGCGGTATTTTTGATGTGGCTTGGGGAACTTATATCCGAACATGGAATTGGCAATGGTATCTCTCTGATGATTTTCGCCGGTATTGTTGCCGGTATACCTAATGTTATTCAACAGACATTGATAGGGTTTGATATGTCGCAACTGCCGATGTATTTGGGGTTTTTAGTCGTCGCCTTCTTCATTATTGCCGGGGTGGTGGTGATAACCGAAGGACAAAGGCCGATACCCATTTCTTATGCCAAACGAATAAGGGGCAACCGTGTTTATGGAGGAACCTCCACGTATTTACCTTTGAGAGTTAATCAAGCGGGCGTTATCCCTATCATTTTTGCATTGTCTATTTTGCTTTTTCCTCAAATGTTAACAAGTATGTTGTCGGGGATTGGTAATCCAACTTTCCAGAGTATTCTGAACGGATTTAACGATTTCTTTAATAATCCATGGTTCTATGCGTTGTTTTATTTTGTGTTGGTTTTCTTATTTACTTATTTTTATACGGCAGTGACATTTGACCCTGAAGCTATTTCCAAGAATTTACAAAAAAGTGGGGCATTTATTCCGGGTATCAGACCGGGCAGACCCACTGCTGAATTTATTTCAAAAATTTTGACTCGCATTACGTTGGTTGGCGCTATCTTTTTGGGGCTGATTGCTGTCTTGCCTTTGGGTATGAGGGCGATTACCGGCATGGTCAGTTTAACTATCGGTGGCACGGCTCTTTTGATTGTTGTTTCTGTTGTTTTGGACACAATCAAACAAATCAAATCCCAAATGGTAATGAGAGAGTATGAGTAAAGATCTTATTACAGTACCAAGCGAGCGTATAGCTAATTGTATATTTGTTATTCGTGGCAAGAGGGTTATGTTTGATAAAGATTTGGCAGAACTTTATGGGGTAAACACGAGTAATTTTAATAAGGCGGTAACTAGAAATCTTGCGCGTTTTCCGAAAGACTTTATGTTTCAACTTACAAAAGCAGAATTTAATAACTTGATGTTCCATTTTGGAATATCAAGTTGCGGGCGAATATCCAAATTATTAGGACTTTTACAAAGTTGAGAGAATTGCTTGTGACAAATAGAGAATTAAGACAAAAAATTGAGATTATGGAGAGTAAATATGATAAAAAATTTAGAGTTGTTTTTGATGCAATAAAACAACTTTGGACGGATGAAGAAAAGCCAAAACGAAAAATAGGCTTTAAGTCTTAATGTGTTTTAATGAAAAATAAAAAAATTATATTTTTAATAGGACCTCCGGGCGCCGGTATCTGCCATATGTTTTTACTTTGTAAATTAAGATGGTTAACTGTACAGTGTGTTGACACGAAAACCGTCCCGAGATACTATTACCGTGGGTTAGTTTTGATTGAGTAAAAATTGCAGGAGGAAAATTCCAGTGAGCAACAAGAAGCGAAAGAGAGAAAGTTGGGAAGTGACAATTTTAGACGGAAAGGAAGTTGTAGTAAAGTGGTCGCCACAGAACAAAAATAAATCACTCTATGACACAAAAAGGACTTATGAAGTCGTAGGCCGAACCACAGATGAAATACTTGGGGAATGTCTAATCCTGGCGCCGATCGGTTCATTAGTTCCTCCGCGCCTATTGCCATTTGAAAAAATTAAAAAACTTACAATTGAAACTGACTTTTGTCTTGAATTTAGAGGATAAGATTTTCCAATCAGTGGTCACTGTTTACGAGGTGGCCATTTTTTTGTCAAAATTCGTAGATTTGTTGAGGATTTTCAACAACACAATTCCAACCGATTCCCACAGTGACGGTTTGCTTTACATGCCGAATGAGAGAGTGTTATATTATGAATATGGGCAAACCGTTTAATTTTATTTTGATAAGCCGCTCGGGCGGGGGGAAGGGAACTCAGGCTGAATTTATAAAAAAAGAGTTTAGTAACTTATATCATTTTTCTACCGGCGATTTGTTCAGGGATTTACAAGAACAAGATACGGATACTGGCTATCGTATACGAGAAATATTAAACAAAGGCGGTCTTCCTTTTGATTTTTTGGCCATAACTCTATGGATGCACAAAATCGCCTATAATCTTAAAAGAGACCAGGGGCTTTTGGCTGATGGTTTTCCTCGTCGGCTGAATGAAGCCAAAATTTTGGATGAGTTCTTGGATTTTCTTGAGAGAAAAGAAAATATGAAAGTAATTTATATTGATATTTCTGAAAAAGAAGCGTTCGGTCGTTTGACCAAAAGAAGGATTTGCAAAAAATGCAAAAAATTAGTTCCTTATGTTTTGCCGTATAAAAACTGGGAAAAGTGCGAAGAATGTGGCGGTGAACTGGAACAACGTTCCGACGACAAACCGGAGGCGATTCAAGGCAGGATGGATTATTTTAGAGAGAGAGTTTTAGAGATCCTTGATTATTATCGTGAACAAGGCAGGCTCATTGAGATTAACGGAGAACAAAGTATAGAAGATGTTTGGCGTGATATAAAAAAGGCCATAGAAAAATGATTACAATAAAAACACCAGAAGAAATAGAGATTCTTTCAGAGGGGGGCAAAATTCTTGCCTCCATTTTAGATGATGTTTCTTCAAAAGTTGGAGCTGGAATTTCCACAAAAGAATTGGATACGCGCGCCTATAATTTAATAAAAAAAGCCGGTGGTAATCCGTCTTTTTTGGGGTACAAAAGCAGAGATTCTAAGACCGCTTATCCTGCCTCATTGTGTGTATCAATAAATAATGAGATTGTTCATGGGATTCCTTCCGAAGATAGAATTTTAAAAGAAGGAGATATCGTTAGTCTTGATTTTGGAATGGAGTATAAGAAATTGTTCACGGATATGTCCATTACTGTTGGTGTGGGCGAGATTAGCCAGAAAGCAAGCAATCTTATTGATATTACTAAAAAAAGCCTCTCAGGGGGCATAAAATCGCTTAGAGGAGGTGTTTTTCCCGAAGATTATGGCTTTGTTGTTCAGTCTATTGTTGAAAAAGCTGGCTTTAGCATTATAAAAGAATTGGTTGGCCATGGTGTTGGTTATGCCGTTCACGAAGACCCGGATATTCCCAATTATGGCAAAAAAGGTAAAGGTTTTGAATTTAAGGAAGGAATGGTTGTGGCCTTGGAGCCGATGGCGTGTATCGGGAATTCAGACATTGTTCTTGCCGATGATGGCTGGACATGGAAAACAAAAGATGGTTCTTTGTCGGCTCATTTTGAGCACACAGTGGCAATAGAAAAAGACGGGTGCAGAATTCTGACGAGACAATAACCTATCGTGAAGTCTAACTAGACAAGTTAGTTGAGGTTAAGCCATTTTTTGCCTCATTCTACCAAAACCCCCTTGATTTTGATGGAATCCCCCAACTATCGATATCCGATATCGATTAGGGTTATAACCCCAGATATGTGATGGTGGTAAAGAAAAAATAAATAATCTGTTGGATATCGGATATCCAACAGACATGTTAGAAACCCTTATTGGCAACTTCTTTTAATTACGCTTGTATTATAGTATATAATTACAGGTATGAACAAGAAAGTTTTAATCTGCACGGGGATTTATCCTCCTGATATCGGCGGGCCTGCCACATACAGCAAGCTTCTTTTTGACGAGTTGCCCGAAAGGGGGATTGAGGTGGATGTTTTGAGTTTTGGAGAAGTGAGGCATCTGCCAAAAATAATTCGCCATTTTGTTTATTTTCTGAAAGTAATTAAAAAGGCGCGTAATGTTGATATTATTTATGCGCAAGATCCCGTTAGTGTTGGTTTGCCTGTTTGCGTGGCTTCTTTTTTGTCGCACAGAAGATTTATTTTAAAAGTGGTTGGCGATTACGCCTGGGAACAGTTTCAAAATCAAAAATCAAAAATCAAAAATCAAAAGTTTATAACCCCGGAAGATTTTCAAAACAAGAAATTTGATTTTCTGACGGAACTACGCCGAAAAATCGAGAGAGGTGTTGCAAAAAGGGCGCATAAAATTATTGTTCCGAGCGTATATTTGAAAAAAATTATTTTGATGTGGGGCGTGGAAGAGAAAAAAATAAACGTGGTTTATAATGCGTTTAATGCGTCGGATGTTATTTTTTCCAAAGAACAGACAAGAGAAGATTTAAATTTGAGTTTGTCTGATTTTATTTTAATTTCTGCGGGTCGGCCGGTGCCGTGGAAGGGGTTTGGGATGCTTAAAGATTTAATGCCAGAAATTCAAAAAGAAATTCCAAATGCAAAATTGATTATACTTGAGCAAGAATCTCACGAAAAAGTTTTAAAATATTTGCGCGCCGGCGATTTATTTATTTTAAATACCGGGTACGAGGGTTTGTCCCATCAGATTCTTGAAGCAATGGCTGTGGGTATTCCTGTTATTACAACAAGTGTTGGGGGTAATCCCGAGCTTATTGAAAACAATCATAGCGGTCTTTTGGTTGAATATAACAACAAGGAACAAATCAAAAAGGCCATTCTGGAATTATATAAATTTAAAGACTTGAGAAATAAATTTATTGAGAACGCGAAAGAGAAAGTAAAAGAGTTTAGCAAAGAAAGATTATTAGAAAAAACAACCGAAGTGTTATGCGAGTTTTAATGATAAGTACAGACAAGGGAATTTTTGATGAAAAATCTGAAGTAAGACAGAGGATTATTGAGTACGGTCGTCTTGCGGAAAAATTAGACATTGTGGTTTTTAATATAAAAAATTTAGAATTACCATATACTCACGATCGCGAGTATATGGTAATTTCTGAAAATGTTAGGATTTATCCCACAAACTCGCGAAGCAGGTGGTTTTATCTTTTTGACGCAATAAAGATTGGTAAAAAAATAGAGAAACCAGACCTTGTCACGAGCCAGGATCCTTTTGAGTGTGGTCTGGCAGGATGGAGGTTGGCAAAA
>JAHISW010000050.1 GCA_018817995.1 Patescibacteria group bacterium
ATAGTCTTTCCACACCGTTCCGTCGCTTGCTTTTTTTACTGCCATCTCTGGATATGATTGAACATAAAGAGGATCTTGAAAAACCGTAATACGCGCGATAACATAAATACCCTTGTCGTGAAGTTCTTCTATAAATTCTTTTATGTCAGGCGCTCTGCATTTATCAGAAACAAATTCTTTTAATTTTGGATCATCCGTTAGAAAACCTATTCCCCCGCTATAATCCTTCACGTCAATAATAATTGAATTTAACTCTGTTTCCTCAACAAGGTCTACAAGGTCTTGGCGAAAACTAGGAGTTCCGGCAACACATTGAGTCATATAAATAGCCTTCACCGCCTCGGGAGTATCCAGGTGTTTTGCAACAGGAGGAACAATTTCCTCTTTTCCCACGCCTTCCTTCAGATAGTTTGTGGGCAATACGGGTATATAAAACTCTTTTAGTGAAAAGAACAAAAGACCACCCGAAACGCAAACGCAACCAAACAACGACAAAATGGCTGTGCGACGTTTTTTAAGAAAATAATGTTTCGTTCGTTCAAATGGCATGATTTACCGTATCGGTTTTGTTTTCGTCATCTGTCCTTAAGTTTTCTATTTGATTGAACTGCTCTATAAAATCTTTGTTTGATTTAACAAGGGGTTTCTTTTTTACTGCTACAACAATAAGCAAAAAGCCAGTTAGCACTAAAAATATTCTGGTAAGAGACTCCGAAAACCCTAAGAAAGCTAACGCAATGATCCATGCCCCCAAGATAGCAACAAGTTTATTGTGACGCATATGACCCCATTGTAACATTAAAAATCCCCCGCTGTAAAATTAGCAGAGGTGAATTGTTTGTGTAGGATAGGCCATTCCTATTCTCTCCTCTTCAAACGCTTCTTTTACTTTTAAGCATATTTCTTGATTTATGTCAAGATATATTGAATATTCCGCTGACTCTACAAAATAAGCAACGTCAAAAGACAAAGCGAAATCATCAAACTTAACGAAATGCGTTCTATCAAAACGAGCCAAACCAACTGACTCAACTATTTCTTTTATTATGTTTGGAATTCTTTTTAATTTTTCTGATGGCGTATTATAAACAACACCCAATGTAAATGTTACTTTTCTTTCTTCCAGTTTCTTAAAATTTTGGATGCGAGCTGAAGTTAGTTCGTTGTTAGACACAACAATCTCTTCGCCTTGTGGCGCCCTTATGCGAGTTGTTTTAATTCCTATTTTTTCTACCGTTCCTTTTACTTTGTCGGTGGCAATGAAGTCTCCGACCACAAAAGGTTTATCAAAATAAATTGCAAACGAAGCAAACAAATCGCCCAAAATGTTTTGTAGAGCCATTGCAACAGCAATACCACCTATGCCCAATCCCGCAACCAACGAAGTAATGTTCACTCCCAAATTAGACAATATTGTCAGTAAGGCAACTGTCCACAGGCTAATTTTAACAACCATGCTTACAACCCCAATGGCCGTTCTCGATTGTCCATCTTCTTCCGCAATCCTCTTCCTTGCAACATAATTAATTAAAATCTGAACAGCGGTAATAACCTGATAGGCAAACCAAACAATTAAAACAACATTTACAACCTTGCTCAAAAAATCATTCAAAAACAGCGTCTTTAGTGCTAAATAAAATGCCAGAAAAGAATAAAAGGGCGGTTTAACCGATTCAATAATCTTTATAATTTCATCGTCAATGTCGGTTCTGGTTGTTTCTGTAAGTTTTCTTAAACGACGCAAAATTACTTTTTGAAAAATTGCAAAGAAAAGAAAAATAACAGCAAGAACCCCCAGCGCCAAAAAATACTCCTCCACACTATTTCCCCAATAAATTTGTTGTATATTCATAATGTGTTCATACTAGTAAAAAGGGGCACCAAAAGCAATAAATTAAATCTGAGGTCGTTCCTCCCTTAGGAGGTGCGACCTCGCTAGTTAAAATTTTAAAAGCCCCTTTGGGGGGGCTTTATTCTATTATTTTTTGTCTTTTTTTTCTTCCCAGCCTAATTCTTTAATTAGACTTTTTGGAATCATCGCACCCGTTTGAACAAGCGGTTCTAATTCTCGTGATTTTCTAAAGACATCGCTGGAGACCACCTTAATAGGACGTTTTTTAAGTTTTCGGTAACCACAACCCCAACCATCTTCAACTATTCCACAAATCAAACACCTTCTTTGCGGTGATCTCGTGTAACCCAACGCTTCGTACGAAATATAATTAGTTTCTATTACTACCTCGTGTGGACAGTTTTCTGTTAATGTTTCCGTTAGGTTCTCACTTTCTTTGTTCAATTTATTTTTCAAATTTTCAATTTCAATAATTCTTTCTCTCATTTTCAAAAATTCTTCTTTAGGCATTGTCGCCTCCTGTCAAAAATTTTTCAAGGACTATCCATCTTCTTCTTTTCTTGTTGTTTCTTACCACTTTCCCACACTAAAGTCAATCTTTTTCACCGTACTATAGATCTCACGACCGTAACAGTTATAGTATGAACAGCGACATCTGTTCTTTTTTCTTTTTATTTTTTAAATCTTGTCTTTCTCTATTTTTTCTCTTATTTTTTCAACATAAGAATTGAAGAAGTAAAGATTATGAAAAGTGAGAAGACTCATTCCTGTAATTTCTTTGGCACGAATAAGGTGCGAAATATAACTTCTTTTATGATTTTTACAAACAAAACAATCGCATTTTGAATCCAAAAATTTTCGGTCTTTAAGAAATTTTGTCTGTCTCAAATTAATCTTGCCGGAACTCGTAAACGCTATGCCCCTGCGCGCATAATGCGTCGGCGCGATACAATCAAAAGTATCAACCCCACTTTTTATGATAAGTTCCATATCTTCAATATGGCCTATACCCAAAAGATGTCTCGGCTTGGATTCGTCCAGATGCGGAATAGCCCAATTGAGAATATTTTTTGTGTCCTTTTTGCTTTCTCCCAAATCCCCTCCTATACCAAAACCATCAAAACCCAAAGAGTTTATAAACTTCGCGCTTTTTTCGCGCAAGTCTTTAAAATGCGAACCTTGAACAATGCCAAAAAGCGCCTGCCTGTCGGCAGGTAAAATTGCTTTTTTGTGTTCTTTAATACAAATTTTTGCCCAGTTGTGCGTTCTTTTCAGTGATTTTTCAATATACTTCCTGTTCGTCAAAGGAGATGTGCATTCGTCAAAAGCGAAGATAATATCGGCTCCTATGTCCTCTTGAATTTTTATTGACTCTTTGGGCCCAATAAATATTTTGTCTCCATTAACCGGAGAACGAAAATAAACACCCTTGTCTGTAATTTTTAAGAATTTCGGCTGTTGACCTTTTTTTATCTTTTCCTTACTCTGACCCGGAAAATATTTTAAGATTTTTCCAACTCCTGTGTCCCGGCCAAAACCCAGACTAAAAACCTGAAAACCGCCGGAATCTGTCATAAGTGGCTTTTTCCAATTCATAAATTTGTGAATTCCTCCGGACGATTTCACTATTTTTTCTCCCGGTTTAAAGCGCAGATGAAAAGCGTTTGAGATTAAAATTTGAGAGCCTGTTTTTTCAACTTGTTCGTTGGTTAAAGTTTTAATTACCGCTTGGGTGGCGACAGGAACAAAAGCAGGCGTCTTTATTTCGCCATGCGGAGTTTTCAGAACCCCCAACCGAGCATGACTCTTCTTTGATTTTTTTGTAATTCTAAATTCAATCATAATTCATCACACATCTTGCTATTTTTTGTAATTTTTCCATAATATACCATAAGATACGAAAGTGAAAGTTTTTTGAAAACAATGGTTAGGTAAGGGAGGAAAAAATGATTATTGGCGTGCCGAAAGAGATAAAA
>JAHISW010000051.1 GCA_018817995.1 Patescibacteria group bacterium
ATCTATCTATCTATCTATCTATCTATCTATCTATTCTCTAAACTAAAAGAAAAATTAGTTTTAAAATTTATTAAAAATACCACTTGTTTTAGTGGTATTTTTAGTTGTTCATCCAAAACCAGTATTTATTTTTCAAGTCTTGGCTTAATTGATGAGTGTTAGCATGCGACAAGACTCCAAGGTATGACTGCAAAGATTGATTAAGAGTATTTCTGTTTCTCTTTTCATTTTTGTATTGAATAGTTTGTTCTTTCACTTTTCTAAACATGCGTTTTCGCGTTTTTGCCCGAACGAGTTTGTGGTGAGGCAAAACAATATATCCAAGAAAGTCCACTCCACGATAAGATTTTTGAATAGAAACTTTTTGGGGATGCATTTTAAGATTCAGTCGTTGTGTTAAGAAAAAATCAATAGTTTGTACGAGTTTTTGTAAATACACTTCATCCTCGGAAATAACAACGAAGTCATCAGTATATCGAGCATAATATTTTATTTTCAAATCATGCTTAATAAACTGGTCAAGTTCATTCATATATACATTGGCAAAAAGTTGGGAGGTAAGATTTCCAAGAGGAATTCCAGAGCGATTAAATAAAGTGGAGCGTTCACTGACAAAACTTTCTACAATATCCTCTAAAAGTCGTGTCGCGTCTTTGTCTTTTACTGTTTTACCCAAGATTTTTAATAAAACATCATGATCAACGGAATCAAAAAACTTCTTAATATCACATTTCAAAATGAAGCATGTTTTAGTGTGATTTTTACTTACCTTCCTAATTATTTTTTCTACATACCTTACTCCTTTGTGTGTACCTTTATTCACTCGGCACGAGAAAGATTCGGAGATAAATGTAGATTCAAAAATCGGATTAAGTATTTGAAATATAGCATGATGAAGCACCCTATCTTTTACATCTGCTTTATGAATATGTCGAAGTTTTGGGTCGTGAACATAAAACGAGGTATAAGGACCATGTTTGTAAGTCCGATTTTTCAATTCTCGATACAGTTGAAAAATATTTTGCTCCAGATGAAGCTCAAATTCCTGCACATCAAGTTTTTTCTGTTTGTCTTTTTTAAACTCTTCCCACGCGGAAAAAAGATTTTCTAAAGAAATGATTTTTTCAAAAATATTAGTATAAATTTTCATAATATGAATGATTTTGATATCCCAATCTTCAAAAAGTCGTATGAACTGTATAAGCTGTTCCACAGCTTTCGCAACAGCATTCCAAAACAAGACAGGTTCACTATATGGCAGAGATGCGAAAATATAATCCTCGATATCGTTGAGGGTATTTTATGGGCAAGCCAAATTTCAAAATCAGAAAAACTTCCTGTTTTAGAGAAAACTAGTGTTAAATTAAATTTTTTGCGAGTATTTTTGCGGCTCTTAAAAGACACGAAGACAGTTGATGCTAAAAAATACATTGCGCTTGAAACACTAGTTGATGAAATAGGTAGAATGCTCGGCGGCTGGATAAAATCCACGAAAGACTAATAGATGAAATGCTCTCCAAATTGGAGAGCATTTCTTAAATGTAGAGAGAAGGAAGTTCTGAGCGGAGGACAGGTCCAAGTTGGAGTTACGGTTGTCATCCCACCAGTTGTTGACATTCAGCCCATCGGAGTCGAAGCCGCCGACGTTGACGCGGTTGCCGTCCGAGTTCACGCAATTATTGCCTGCTTCCGTCTGTGTCACCAGAAGTTGAGATTTACTTCCCGTTGGAAACGGGACTATATTCTCTCCTTCCTGAATTTTATTCGAAAGCAGTTCTGCTTATCGCAAAACATCTCCACTAAAAGCAAACAAGAAGTTCAATCTCCATCTTTATTCACACGCTATCGTTATCCGTAAACAACGATACTCTGGCGAAGTCTCAAAGAAGAGACATCTCGCGAGATTAAGCCGTAGCCGAATCTACATTAGCAAGATATTAGCAGTATATCAATTGCATATATAAAAGAAAAGAGCCTTTGCGAAAAAAAATTTCGCGAAGGCTCAAGTTTTCAAAA
Source organism: Patescibacteria group bacterium (assembly GCA_018817995.1). Lineage (GTDB taxonomy): Bacteria > Patescibacteriota > Minisyncoccia > JAHISW01 > Tagabacteraceae > JAHISW01. The sequence continues at coordinate 2,017 of JAHISW010000051.1, forward strand.
GAGACAATCTCTCAAGAATTCAAGTTTCAGAACTTCTGAGCGGAGGACAGGCCCAAGTCGGAGTGACGGCCGCCACCCCACCAGAAGAAGACAACCAGCCCACCGGAGTCGAAGCCGCCGACGAGGACGCGGCTGCCGCCCGAGCCTACGCAAGAAGTGCGGATGTAGACATTCTTAAAGAGTCTTTCACCAGTGTTCTTGTAATGGCCGATGATCGTGTAGACCATCACCTGAGCTGAGGGTGCTTCCTCGTCTTTGCTGAGCAGTTCCTGTTGCTCTACCCACGTCTTGGACATTGAGTCATCAACGGGGGTCTTGCGGACAAGCTGCCAGCTGACTGTGCCCTTATTCTTGGCGAACTTCTCAGATTCATACCATCCGCCCGAAGACGAATAGAAAAGTGAGTTGTCTACTTTTCTGACTTCGAGGATCGACATCGAGAATATGGCGACGAGGGTATGGGTGTCTTTGCAGGACTCCAGCACTCCCTCGGTAAACGGAACTTCGGCGAGTGTGGCGGCTTCTTTCTTTGAGGGGTTGACCCTAAAGTGTTTGTTTGCCTCCTCGATACCAAAGAAGTTCTTGCCCATGATCTCGCGGGCCTGCTTCTGGCTGGTGGTGGCTTCGTAGCCTCCATTTTCGATCAATCTTACCACTTTCGTGGCAAGATCATTGCTCTTTGAGTCAATGACTCTCTGGGCGAGAACATCTGTGAGACCTGCGGTCTCAAGCTTGAGAAGCACTTCGTGCTCCTTGTGCACCGATAGGGTGCGGCTCACCATCTCTGTCATGGCACACCTCCTATGATTTAAATTTTACCGATTTCGTCGGCACGACCTCTTTGAATCATTCAAAGAACTATCATATTACACCACTAGTATATCAAATCGTCGAAAAATGTCAAGTGCTTTGCAAAATTTGATAAAAGAGGCAAAATAAAGGAAAGTTATAATCCATAGATTTTATTAACTTTTTAAGATAAAATGAATATTGAAGAAGATGAGGGAAAATTAAAGAAACTGGAGGATGAATTGCAAGAACCGGATTTTTGGCAAGACAAAGAGAAGGCGCAGGAGATACTGAAAGAAATAAGAGAGATAAAGACAAAACAGGCATCTTTGAATAAATATGACAAAGGTGGTGCTGTGGTTGGCATTTATGCCGGCGCCGGAGGCGAGGACGCGGAGGATTGGGCCAGAATACTTTTTGAGATGTACCAGAAATTTTCTGAAAAAAGAAAATGGGATTTAAAAATTTTACATGAACACAGAAACGACACCGACGGGCTAAGAAATATTGCTTTTGAGTTATTTGGCAAGAATGTGTATGGCGTGCTGAAAGGTGAAATGGGGGTGCATCGGCTGGTAAGGATCTCTCCTTTTTCAGCGAAAAAACTGCGACATACTTCCTTCGCTCTTGTTGAAATTTTACCGAGTTATGTTGAGAATATTGAGATTGAGATTAAACCGGAAGATTTAAAAATTGATTTTGCGCGTTCGTCCGGCCCCGGGGGGCAAAATGTAAATAAAAGAGAAACGGCTGTCAGGGTCAAACATGAGCCGACGAATATTTCCGTACACGTTGAGTCCGAACGTTCACAGGCTCAAAACAAAGAAAGAGCCATTGAGCTTTTACGTTCTAAGTTGTTTAGAGTTTACCAGCAGTATAAGAAGGAAGAATTAGAGAAATTAAAAACGACAAAAATGGAGCCGGAGTGGGGAAGTCAGATAAGATCGTATGTTTTGCATCCATATAAAATGGTTAAAGATCACAGGACAGGAATAGAGACTAACAATATAGAGAGTGTTTTGGGGGGTGATTTGGAGGAATTTATAGAAGCAGAAAAATAATGATTTATTTCGACAAAGTTTCAAAGGTTTATTCTAAAGGTTATCCGGCACTGGAGGATGTAAGTTTTTCTATTGAACAAGGCGAATTCGTTTCTATCGTAGGACAATCCGGCGCAGGAAAGACCACTCTGTTGCGACTGTTTTTGGCTGAAGAAAAACCGACATCGGGAAACATTTTTTTAGATTCTGTTGACATCCATTCTTTGCCTAAAAAAAACCTACACAAGCTAAGAAAAAAAATAGGGGTAGTGTTTCAAGATTATAGACTTTTGTCGGCAAAAACCACTTATGAAAATGTCGCTTTTGCCATGCAGGCGGCTGGTAGAGCGGAAAGTGAAATTGAAAACGATGTCCCCCAGGTTCTTAATGTCGTCGGTCTTGCGGAAAAAAGTTCTAATTTTCCCCATGAGCTTTCTGGTGGTGAAAAACAAAGGGTGGCTCTGGCAAGAGCCATTGTGAATAGGCCCGATATTATTATTGCGGATGAGCCCACGGGGAACCTGGACCCCCTTAATGTTTTAGAAATAATAAAGCTTATTAAAAAAATTAACGAACTGGGCACGACGGTTCTTTTAACGACTCACAATAGAGAGGTTGTTAACTCGCTAGGCAAAAGGGTCGTTACACTGGAGGGAGGCAGGGTCGTCAGGGATGATAAAGACGGGAAATATGTAGTGTGAGATAGGGTCTAGCCATTAGGGTCTAGAGATTAGGATTTAAAAATTATGAGAGTTTTTAATAAAATAATTAATAACTAAACCCTAGTGGCTAATCACTAATAACTAAAATTATGATTTGGGTAAATTTAAAAAGAATTTTAAAAAATGGTTTCGTTCATTTCTGGAGAAATGGATGGGTTTCTGTGGCAACCATACTTATCATGGTGATAACGCTTTTTTCAATAGGTTCTTTGGTTTTTGGAAAAGCGATTCTTCTGACCGTTTTAGATCAGCTTCAAGATAAAGTGGACATCACTGTCTATTTTAAAATTGATGCTGAAGAATCTGATATAACATTTTTGCAGGAGTCTTTGTCGGATTTAAGCGAGGTTAAAAATGTTATGTATGTTTCAAAAGAGGATGCATTAAAATCTTTTCAGGAAAGACATGCTGAAAACACTTTAATTATCCAATCTTTGGAAGAACTTGGCGCGAATCCATTGGGTAGCAGTTTAAATATTAAAGCTAAAGACCCGTCGCAATACGAAAGCATTGCCCGTTTTTTAGAAGCGAGTGTTTTTTCGGCTGTAGATAAAATTAATTATAGGCAAAATAAGACAATAATAGATCGTCTGTCCGCCATTCTTCAAACTTCCAAAAATTTAGGAACAGGTATCAGCATTTTATTGGCCCTGATTGCCGTTCTTGTTACATTTAACACAATAAGGTTAGCCATTTATACAAATAGGGAAGAAATAAAAATAATGAGGCTTGTGGGCGCTTCCGACAGATATGTCCGCAGTCCCTTTGTTGTAGGTGGTATTTTGTATGGACTTATCTCGTCTACCGTCACCGTGATTTTGTTTTATCCTCTAACTTTTTGGCTAGGCCCATTATCTGAAAGATTTTTCGGTGGCATTAATCTTTTTTATTATTATCTTTCTAATTTTTTCCAAATGTTCTTCATTCTTCTTGCCGTTGGTGTTTTATTGGGTGTGTTCTCAAGTTGGGTGGCAACCAGAAGATATCTCAAAGCTTAAGGGTCTTGACCTGTTTTAAGCAATATGTTACTTTAAAAAAATATGAGCAACATAACATTTGATCCAGTATCAATAACCAAAAAATTATTAGGCGGTTTGGGCAGTAAACCAAGATATGTTCTGGAAGAGCGTTTTGGTTTAACGTCTGCAAGCACTAGGACGCTGGAGTCCATAGGGCGCGAATATGGCATCACTCGAGAGAGGGTGAGGCAGATAGAATCTTTTGCTATTAATAAAGTGCGTTGCGCGGAAGAACTTTCTCTTTTTGCTGATAATTTTAATGAACTCAAAAACTATATAGATGCGAATGGGCACCTGACACAAGAAGAAAATCTTCTGTCTTCTTTGTTCAAAAATGAAAAAGAAAGGAAGCATGCGTATTTTTTGCTAGTTCTTGGAGAAGGTTTTGAAAATATTAAAGGATGCTCTAATTTTCATAGCGCGTGGACCACTGATTTAGAAAAAGCCGGAGAGATTAGAAAGGCTTTTGATGGTTTTCATAATGAGATAAAGAACGAGATCTTGTTTTCAGAAAAAGATGTTTTGGATATTCTCAAGAGATATTTGGCAAAGGTGATGGGCGACAAAATAGATAAAGATGTTTTACTTTCTTTAATAAAAGTTTCGCGGGTGGTTGGTTCCAATGTCTTGGGGGAATGGGGGCTTTCTTCTTCTCCGTACATTAGGCCAAGAGGAATGCGCGATTATGCCTTTTTGGTAATGAGAAAACATGGTTCGCCGATGCATTTTTCTGAAACAGCGAAATCTATAGGGGAAATTTTCAACAAGCCGGCTCATATTCAGACAGTCCATAATGAATTAATAAAAGGAGAGCATTTTGTTTTGGTTGGGCGTGGGCTTTATGCGTTGAAAGATTGGGGTTATGAGGGTGGTATAGTTAGAAATGTGATTGAAAGTATCTTGTCCAATCATGGTGGAATATCTAAGGAGGAAATCGTCAAAAGGGTTTTGAAAGAGAGATATGTAAAAGAAAACACTATTTTAGTAAATTTACAGAATAAGAAATATTTCAAAAAAGATTCTCGGGGCAATTACGCTCTTTTGTAGATTATGGCAGATTTATTTTTATACGTTAAGCAATTATGGTTTTTGTGGTTGCCCGCCGTTTTAGCCTGCGTTTTTTGGGCGTCTTGGTTGAGTCAGACTAGGGCAAAGTATCTAAAGAATACTTCATGGGTTCTTCTTGAGATGAAAATTCCGAGAGATGTTGCCAAAAGTCCTCGCGCTATGGAGGCAGTGTTGTCATCTCTTTATAGTGTGTTTACTGGAAGTTGGTGGATGCGCGCTGTAAAAGGGTTCCTACAGTCGTGGTATAGTTTAGAAATTGCGAGTATCAATGGCAATGTCAGATTTTTTATATATACACAGAAATTTTTTAGGAATTTGGTGGAATCGCAGATTTATGCGCAATATCCTAATGCCGAAATTGTGGAGATTGACGACTATGTCTATGCCTCAGATTTTGAAAATCTGGAAGAATGGAATTTATGGGGCGCGGAAATCGGTTTGGCCAAAGAGGACGCATATCCTATAAAAACTTATGTTGATTTTGGTCTCCACGAAACAATGACAAAGGAAGAACAAAAAGTTAATCCTCTGGTTTCTTTTTTGGAATTTTTAGGGTCATTGAAAGAAGGCGAGCAGTTGTGGTTTCAAGTTGCGATAAAGGGCGCGGGAAAAGGATGGATAGAAGAAGGGAAAAAAATAATTGATGAATTGATGGGACGCAATGCGCCACCCGATTCTGATGGCAATAGATTGTCAAAAGGAGAACAGGAGGTAGTTGGCGCTATTGAAAAAAATATTTCTAGGCAAGGTTTTGATACCGGAATGAGAATAATATATTTGGCGAGAAAAGATGTGTTTAATTTTGCAAACATCGGTTCAATATTTGGATTGTTGAATCAGTATAATACACAAAACCTGAATGGTTTTAAACCGAATAGAACTACCGCTACAGGTTTCTTGTTTAGATCTAAAAGAGAATTATTTAATAAGAAAATTATACTTGATGCTTATCGTCATCGTGGTTATTTTTATGCGCCATACAAGCGAAAAACATTTGTGTTTAACGTGGAGGAATTAGCAACTATTTATCATTTTCCCGGCAGGGTCGCGGAGACCCCGACTTTTGAAAGACTGGAATCAAGGAAGGGCGCTCCTCCTACAAATTTACCTGTTTAAATATAAAAATGAGTGAAGAAAATAAAATTATATATTTTGCCAAAACAAATACCAGGGACAGATTAACTTTTGGTATAAAGGAAAAAGATCGTACAAGACACACATATATCATAGGAAAGACGGGGACAGGCAAAACTACTCTCCAAGAGAATATGGCTATTCAGGATATTCGCAATGGCGAGGGGGTGGCTGTCATAGACCCGCACGGCTCTTTCGTGGAAAAAATGCTTGATTATGTTCCCAAAGAGAGAATAAAAGACGTGATTTATATCAACCCGTCGGATATGGATAATCCCGTCGCTTTGAATATTATGGAAGATGTAGATGGCGACCAGATGCATTTGGTGGCGTCGGGACTTATGGGAGTGTTCAAAAAAATGTGGCCTGATGTCTGGTCTGCCAGAATGGAATATATTTTGAATAATACTTTATTGGCTCTTTTGGAATATCCCGAAGCGACTCTTCTTGGCGTAAACAGGATGTTTTCCGACAAGGAATATCGCAAGGCAGTTGTAGAAAATGTCAAAGACCCAATAGTGAAAGATTTTTGGGTGAAGGAGTATGCCGGTTATACCGAAAGATTTGCGGCGGAAGCCACGCCTGCCATTCAGAATAAAGTGGGGCAGTTCACATCCAATCCTCTCGTGAGAAATATCATAGGGCAGCCGAAGTCCAGTTTCAGTTTTAGGCATGCGATGGATGAAAGAAAAATAGTTTTGATAAATCTTTCCAAGGGTAGAATCGGCGAGTTGAATTCCAGCTTGCTTGGGGCCCTGCTTGTCACCAAAATTTATTTGGCTTCAATGAGTCGCGCTAAGGAGCCGGGAAAACAATTTCCTGATTTTTACTTTTATGTTGATGAATTTCAAAATTTTGCCGCGGAGTCTTTTGAAAATATTCTTTCTGAATCAAGAAAATACGGGTTGGCTCTTATTTTGGCGCATCAGTACATAGCTCAAATGCCCGAAGGTGTGAGAGACGCTGTTTTTGGTAATGTTGGAACACAGATTGTTTTCAGGGTTGGACCAGCTGATGCTCAGGTTTTGGAAATTGAATTTACGCCGGAGTTTTTAGCTGATGATATAGTTAATTTGGGTTTTACCAATATTTATTTGAAACTTTTAATAGACGGAGAGCCTTCACGGCCTTTTTCTGCTTCAACACTTCCTCCGATGGAGCCGAATGAAGAATCTTATAGAGAGGAAATCATAGAAAATTCCAGAAAGCTTTACTGCACTCCGATTGGAAAGATTGAAGAAGATATTTCAAAGTGGCATGAACCGATAAAAAAGAAAACTTCTTCTGATGGTGGCGGAAAAGAGAAAGAAGGCGAGAAACCTGACGAAGAAGAACGAACAGCCCCAAAATTATTTGAGTCAGAATGTTCCGTTTGCGGGAAGAGGACAGTTGTCCCCTTTGAGCCGGACGGGAAGAGGCCTATTTTTTGCGCCAAGCACCGTTCTTATATCGCCGACGCTCCTACCCCCACCCCTGCCGAACAACCAAAGAAACCTGCTCCGAAAATTGAGGTAAAAGAAAGCAATACTTCTCTAAGAGGTTTGGAGAATAAAACAATCGGATTTCGCAAAAATTTTGAAAGAAAAAAAGAAAAAACAAGCCCGGATTTTAAAGGGTTAAGAGAACTTCTTGCCGATATGACTCCAAATGAAAAGAAGGAGGGTAATAAGGAAAAAATCCTAAAACCCGGGGATAGCATAAAGTTGTAAGTTGGTCTATTCCATCAAAATCAAGGAGGTTTTGTAGGAATAGGCGGTTTTCTTTGGGTATTGTACATTGTTACTACCACATTACTACCACATAAACTGGACGATGGTCTAAGTTGTGTGGTAGTATTAAATCAATGAAAGAGAAATATTCAAGAGGGGAACTTAGCAAAGAAATTCTAAAAGGGCTGGTCTTGGGCGGTTTTATAGCGGTCTGTTTTGTTGCTCCAAATTTTGCGCAGGTTGCAAAATTATTTGACGCAAGAAACTCAAACGACAGATGGAGATTACGGCGTACTTTGTTTAATTTAACTAAAGAAAAACTCGTAAAAACTTCCTACAACAAAAAAGGAGAAGAAATCATAAAAATAACAGGAGACGGAAGCAGGAGAGTTCTAAAATATAAATATACAGATTTGAAAATCCCTGTTCCAAAAAAATGGGACAAAAAATGGCGACTTGTCATGTTTGATATCCCAGAAGTGCACAGAAAAGAAAGGAATGCGTTGACTTCTAAACTTCAAGATTTGGGATTTTACCCGTTACAAAAAAGCGCGCTTATTTCACCCCATGAGTGCAGGGACGAAATAGATTTTGTGTGCGAACATCTCGGGATAAGGGAATATGTGAATTATTTTACACTGATAAAGCCAGAAAACGAAGAATATTTAAGACAGTGGTTTAACTTATAGTGAGGGTGTCTTTTACTTTGCCCAGTTCTGTCTTTCGTCTTGCTTTTTATTGTCACATAAGCCAGACTATCGTCCCAGTTGTGTGGTATCCGATTTATTTGTCTGGTAATTGACCATTTTTATTCTATCTGCTAGCCTGACTTTAATATGAAGTTGGGCTTTTTTATTTTTGGGATGTTTCTTTTTCCGGTGTTGGCATCGGTTTACCCCGCCTCGGCGGTGGCTAGTGTTGTTATAAACGAGGTGGCATGGATGGGCACGGCTAATTCATCTTCAGATGAGTGGATTGAATTGTATAATGATGGCGGTGGAGATGTTAATTTGGATGGTTGGGTTCTTTATGCTCAAGATGATACTCCAACTATTAATTTATCTGGCATGATTATTGCTGGTTCTTTTTTTGTTTTGGAAAGGACAGACGATACCAGTATTCCTGATATTTCGGCTGATTTAATTTATACCGGGGCTCTTTTGGACGGTGGTGAAATTTTAATTTTGAAAAATAATAATGGCAATGAAATAGACAAAATAGATGCGTCGGAAGGTTGGCCAGCCGGTAACAAGACCACGAAAGAAACGATGCAAAAGTCCGGTTTAGGATGGGTGACGGCGGTTGGAACACCAAAGGCGCAAAATGTAAGCCAGCAAGAAGAAGGAGAAGATTCAGAAGAAGCAAACGACGATGAAAATATTTCCACTGTTTTACCAACCCAATACATCCCTCCGGAAGAATGGCCCAAAATTAAAGCATATGCGGGAAAAGATAAAACGATGATTGTCGGCGCGCTTGGCGAATTTAGAGGAGAGGGGTTTGGTTTGGGCAACGAACCTCTTGAAAATGCGAGATATTTGTGGAATTTCGGTGATGGTTCGACAAAAGAGGGCCAAAATGTAACCCATTTTTATAAATACACCGGAAAATACAGAGTCGTTTTGGATGTTTCATCCGGCGGGTATTCCTCTTTGGATATAATGGAAGTTACTGTTGTGCCTAATGAAGTTTTTATTTCTGAAATTAAAACTGGCCCTGACTCTTTCATAGAGTTGGAAAATAAATCAAATAGGGAAATTAATATATCCGGATGGATGTTTCATTTAGATTTTCAAAAATTTATTTTCCCCCAAAATAGTTTTATAAAAGAAAAAAGTTTTCTTGTAATACCGCTATCTTCTGCCGGTTTTTCAATTCATCAGGGGAAAAATATTGTGGAGCTTTTATGCCCGGGCGGTTTTCCTGCTGATTCTTTTAGTTATAACGGGATTATTTCTGACGGGCAAAGTTTTTCCAGAAGTGGTGAGGATAGTTTTATAACGTCCGAAACTCCGGGCAGGAAAAACGAACCGCCCGCGGTTGTTTCAGTCCAGTCTAAGGTGGCGCAAACTGAATATCCAAAAGTCCAAGAATATAATCAAGCAAAAGTAGTGGAAATAAAAGATGAGGAGACCTCTTTGGCGGGCTTGGGGGGAGAGGCGAATATTATTGCAACTGTCGGCGGTAGTTATGTTAAGAGCAGAAAATTTTTTTATATTCTTTTGTCCTTGGGTTTGATAGTAGTTTCTAGTTTAGGAGTTTTTCTCATACGCCGACAGCGTGAGGTCTAACATTTTTTTGAAATTAAATTCTCTGTTTACTTTTTCCCAGAGCGCGAAAGAGATGTTGTTTTGCATTTCAATATCATTTGCTAGTTCTTCAATTGCTTCTTTTATATCACGGGCACTTCCGGGGTTTATTAAAATTCCTGTTTTTTTATGTTCAATAATTTCCGGTATTCCACCAACTCTTGTTGCTATGACCGGAGCTCGCGCCAGACCGGCTTCAAGGAGGACATAAGGGAGCCCTTCTTTTATGGACGGTAAAACAAAAATATCAAAAGCTTTTAAATAGTTGTAACCTTGGGGTAAGTTACTGAGAATTATTGTGTCTTCGTGGGCCCTTTTTAGATATTCATGTCCTTTGTTTTTGGTATCTTCTCCAATCGTCCCAATCCATAATTCATCAGGATTCAACTTGGAAGCCGAGCTTCCAAGTTGCTGGCGGGCTGTTTCTTTTGCTAAAAAGTTATAGTCGTCTGGTTTAATTCCATTGTGTATTGTCAGTAATTTTTTTTCGGGACATACTTTGTTTTTTATTGCCGATTGTCTGTCAAATTCTGAGACACAAATAATTTTGTTGTAAAAAAGACAGGTGATTTTACTGAAAAGTTTTATTAAAGAAATTTGCCATTCCGGGCGGTCTTCGTGGAATGCCCAGCCGTGAGCAGTGAATATTTTCAGTAACGAATAACGAAAAATTAATAACGAATAACAAAAACTAGCTAGTCCGGCGATTCCTCCCGCTTTAGAGCTTGAGACATGGATTATATCGGGCTTTATCTTGAACAACAAAGCAAAAATCTCAAAAAATGCAAAAAAATCTCTTAGAGCAGAAACATCTCTTTGGAAGTTTTTGATATTATAATATTGTATATTTTTGGCTTTAATTTTTTGAGCCATTGCCCCATTTCCTCCAGCAGCGACAAAGACATCAAATTGACTCCGAGGTATGTTAGTTGCTAAGTCGTGAGTATATTTACCAGCGCCAGCCCAGACAGATTTAGTTATTATATACAGTATTTTCTTTTTTGATTTGGTGTCCATTTTATTGTATATTAAAACAATTGACCCATACTATCAACAATCTCTTGAAGTTTGTTTTAGTTGCGCTTCTTTTTGGGCTGTTTGCTGTTTTTTTGCTTCATCCTCTTTTTGCCATCAACCAAGACTTGGGGCGGTACTTCAAGGTGAGTGAAATTATTTTACAAACAGGGAGCGTTCCCGATACTAATCTTTTTTCTTATACGAATACAGATTTTCCTTTTATAAATACGCATTGGCTCGGTGGCCTTGTTTTTTATTTGCTCTCCTTAGTTATCGGTCTGAAAGGTCTTATTGTGTTCAAAACAATTGTTGTTCTTTCTTCTTTCGGCCTTGTTTTTTATTTAGCTCTTAAAAAATCTAAAAATTTTTGGCTTGTTTCCGCGGTCTCTTTGCCGGCAATGATTGTCTTTACGGAACGCACGGATGTTCGCCCAGAAATTTTTAGCTTTTTATTTTTCACATTGTTTTTTTATATTTTATATAATTATCGTTCCGGGTCTAAGGCGATTTGGGCGTTGCCTTTTATTCAATTGTTGTGGGTGAATACTCATGTGTATTTTTTCCTTGGCCCGTTGCTTTTTTTGTTTTTCTTTGTAGAGAAAATATTCCAGCAGAAAGACAAAACTGAACTTAAGAAGTTTTTGATAGTGGGTTTTTTAGTGGCCATCGCTATTTTTATTAATCCCAATGCCATCGGCGGGGCATTGTATCCTGTAACAGCCATGGGTGATTATGGCTATACAATAGTTGAGAACCAAACTCCTTTTTTCTTGTTGGCATATAATTACCACAAAGGAATTATCGCTTTGTTTTTTTTGATGTCCTTTTTTATTCTCGTTGGTTTTCTGATTAATTATAAAAAATTAAAAATTTTTGAATTATTAACCGCTGTTTTTTTCTGTTTTTTCGGAATGTATGCTGTGAGAAATTTTCCTGTTTTTGTTTTGGTGGCAATGCCCGTTTTGGCGCGTAATTTTTCCATGCCATGGTTTAGGTTTAGAGATTTTTTGAAAGATTTTTTTGAGAGCAAAAAAACATCTTGCGGGGAATTGTTTTTGTTGGTTGGTTGCGTTGTCTTTTTGTCGGGCATTATTTTTGCGAACAAAGATAAAATAAATCTAAACACAGAGGCAAGGGCGGAAAATGCTGTTAATTTTTTGATTGAAAACGACATCAATGGCAAAATGTTTAATAATTTTGATGTGGGCGGTTATCTGATTTATCGTTTGTACCCCGAAATAAAAGTTTTCGTTGATAACAGACCTGAGGCCTACCCTGTTTCTTTTTTGCAGGATGTTTATATTCCTATGCAAGAACAGGAAGAGTTGTGGAAAAAATATTCTACTGAATATAACTTTGATTTTATTTTTTTTGAACATACGGATATTACTCCTTGGGCGCAAAAGTTTCTTGAGATGATACCGAGCGATAAAAATTGGAAGCAGGTTTATTATGACGATAGTGAGGTTATTTTTGTGAAAAATGATTAACGGCAAACAAAAACTATCCATAGTCATTTCTGTTTACAATGAAAAAGATAGTATCCTTGTACTTTTAGAGAAAATTAGTCTGATTGAGATTTTGCTGGAAAAAGAAATTATTATTATTGACGATGGTTCTACCGATGGGACGGAAAATATCTTAAAAAACCTGGATAGTAGTAAGTATAAGGTTTTTCTTAAAGAAAAAAACGAAGGAAAGGGCGCGACTATTAAAGAAGGTTTTCTTCGCGCGACCGGTGATATCATTATTGTTCAGGACGCCGACCTTGAATATAATCCGGAAGATTATAACATTTTGCTGAAACCGATTTTGGATGGCGGAGTGGATGTCGTTTATGGTTCAAGAATGTTAGACCAAGAAAATAAAAGAAACTTTTATCTCCAAAGTTATTTTGCCAACAAATTTTTGACTAAACTGTCAAATATTTTTACAGGATTGCATCTTACCGATATGGAAACTTGCTACAAAGTTTTTAGCAGGGAAGTTTTGGATTCTTTCAAAAACGAATTGCGTTCAAAAAGGTTTGGGATTGAACCGGAGATAACGGCTAAAATAGCGAAGGGCAAATGGAGACTTCGCGAAGTTCCAATATCATATAATGGGCGTAGCTATACAAAGGGTAAAAAAGTTGGCTGGAAAGATGGCCTGGCCACCGTCTGGCATATAATAAGGTTTAATTTATTTATCTAAATTAACTATTGAGGTTCAACCTCGATAGTTGATTGGAGTTACTCTAGCATTATATTTTTCGATAAGAGTTCTAAATTTTTGGATTTTTCTTTCAACCATTCTATAGTTTCTTTTTTATATTTTTTTTCTCTACCAAAAAAATTTAATAAGAATTCTCTTTGTGTCACAGATGGAAAATTCTTTTTTCCAACATAATCAGGAAAGCTACTCCACCTATAATCTTCCAAAAACTTCATCTGTCCAACTATTGAGGTTGAACCTCGATAGTTGGACAGTGGGTTTGTGTGTATGTAATAGGGAAGATGTAGAAAATGAGCATGTTCGTTTACTAGAACAGCTTTAAATCTACCTTGAAATAACCCACCAACTCTTTCGTGTTTTTTATTAAAATACATTGTGTAACCCGTCCCTAGTTTTTGCATAAACTTAACTATTCCGTTTTCTTGTTTTTGTTTTAGTAATAGATGAAAATGATTAGGCATTAGAACAAAA
>JAHISW010000052.1 GCA_018817995.1 Patescibacteria group bacterium
ATCCGTTTGACATCAGCGTTGGGTTTGTTTAGCATATAAGCATACGTCACATGCGCCTGCCTTCGGGGAGTGTGCATGTTTTTTTTGTGAAAGATTTTAATTTTTCTTTAAATAATGTTAAAATATAATTATGGATATCAACGAGAATTTTAGTTTTGAATTAAAAGGAAATACTTTGGTTTGTATAGACTGGGCGAATGTTTATGGTTGGCAGAAAAAATTGAAATGGAGAATAGACGTTCATAAACTTATTTCGTACCTGGAAACTTATCCAGAAATTAAAAAAATTAATTTTTATTTCGGAACGGATATAAATAAAGAATCAAAAGATTTTATAGATTCGGTCAAAAAATTGGAAAACGGCATTCTTCAAGTTGTTACCAAAGATGTAAAATATATTCCCGTAGACATAATTGATTCTGATGCGAGCGACGAGAACGAATCAAAAAAGAAAAGAAGAAAATGTGATTTTGATATAGAAATAGCACTTGATACTTTTTTAAATATAGAAAGCATAAAAAGTTTCATCTTGTTTAGCGGAGATGGAGATTATGAGCCACTTATAAAGTTTTGTATTGAAAGGGGGAAACAGGCGATCATAGTTGCCAATCCAGGAAGTTTGGGCAAGGAATATGGTCTTATTCCTAGAGGTTTATTTGTTTGCAATATTAAGAAAATTAAGGATTTAATTGAGAAATAAACATTCCCCCCGAGTAAATAAATACTCGGGGGGCGTGATATGGTTATATACTAGCAAGGCCACGAATTTTGTCAATAGGCTTATATTAAGTTATCCACAGTCGGCTCCTCGCTTGATATTTGTTGAATTAAATCCATAATGTAGTTAGAACTTTAGAAATAGGATAAAATAAAGAAAAACATAGTGGATGGGGTGTTTCTTTATGTAAAAAGAAATTTTAACGCAAGAAAACTTGTAAATGGTGCAAAAAACGCACCGTTCACAAGGAGGGCAAAAAGTAAGGAAATTGCTGGAACCATGGTTTTTAAAAAGAAAATTTATGCGGTAATACTGATTTTAGCAATTTTTGGACTGGCTTTTTATGTAGGATTAGTCGCTAGAATTTATGGTTATGCAAATATCAATGAAGCACGAAAAGCAGATGCTGTAGTCGTAATGGGCGCGAGTCAATGGAATGGTAAACCAAGCCCTGTTTTTCAAGCAAGATTAGATCATGCTTTTTCTTTATACCAAGCTGGATTTTCTTCCAAATTTATTTTAACAGGAGGGGTGGGCAACGGAGAAAGACTTGCTGAATCAGAGGTTGGTAAGGATTATTTAATAGAAAAGAGTGTCCCCGGGCAGAAGATTTTTAGAGAAGAAGTGGGACAAACTTCTTTGCAGAGCTTAAAACAAGTGGCGCAGATTTTAGAACAACAAAAAATGGATTCGATAATTTTAGTAAGCGACGGTTTTCACATGATGCGTTTGGAAAAGATGGCCGAAGACTTAGGGATTGAGGCTTATATCTCCGCTACACAAGGTTACATGAGTAATTTGGCAGAATTTAAATATATTATGAGAGAATCTTTGGTTTATTTACTTTATTTGTTGTTTAAGGTTTGATATGGTAATTTATAAGTATGGCGAAAGCGAAAAAACAAAATCAAAAACCAACAAAGAAAAACAGCCCAAGTCGCGATGAATATACGGTTGCGCTTGAAGATTTGCGATCGCAGTTTGGGGTGTTTGGCGAAGGTTTGGGGTATGTGAGCGATAAAATGGATGAAGTAAATTCCCGCTTGGCTAATGTTGAAACAGAGCTTGAATTTGTAAAAAATGAGTTAGGCATTATTCGGCACAACCAAGTTACTCGCGATGAATTTAGACTTCTTGAGACTCGAGTTGTTCGCCTGGAGCGCGCAAAATAAAACTTGGCATGGGGGTGTGGTGTCAGCATGCGGGATTAGTTAAGTGGCATAACGGCGGTCTCCAAAACCGCGGTCGGGGGTTCGATTCCCTCATCCCGTGCTTTGGTTTTTTTGTTTTTGTTCTAATTTTGATATAATATAAATATATGGACAATAAAAAAATGGCTGTTTCCGTGGTGGTTGCCGTTCTTTTTGTCGGAGTTGCCACGGCCAGCGCTTATAAGTTAGTTAACAGGTATGCTTTTAGCAAGTTAGAAAAGTCGGCCGGTAAAGAATTAGCAAGTGGTAATTATTCAACTGCTCTTGTTTTATATAATAAATTAAAAGAATCTTCTTCTGAAGATTCAGGTTTTGCGGAACAGGCTGACAGAACAAAGAAACTGCTAATAGCAGAAGAAAATTATTTGCAGGCGGTGAAAGCGGTGGAAGAAGAAAAGTGGCTTGACGCGGAAATTTTATTGGCAAACAGTGGTATTTTGGATAACCCCGAATTCAAGTTTTATCAGGAAGCGGTCGCTCTTTATGAACAGGCAAAAGGATTGGTGAGTTCATACGAAAAAGAAGTTTCAGATAAAATTAGCGGATTAAAACAGATTATTGAAACAGAGACGGTAAAAAGACAACAAACCGAATCGCAATTAAACACAACAATTTCTCAAAAACAGCAAACAGAGAATACGCTTCAATCAACAACAAAACTACTTGAAGAATCACAGAATAAAGTAAATGAAACTCAATCTCAATATGAGGAAGAACAAAGAAAAGCTCAAGAAGCGGAGAGACAGGCCGAAAAAGAGAGAATGGGGAAATTTACTAATGAGGTGAATGTTTATGTAGGCATGCTAAAAAGGGGCAATGACCAATTAAATTTGGCAGTCGCTGAAATAAATAAATCTAGTGTGGATTTTGCCATCTTGTTTTATATTGGACAGGCAGAATTTTTATTTGATGAAGCGTATGATAAATCTATTGATTTGAAAAACAACAGAACACTATCCGGATTTGAGGGTGTTGTGGACAAAATCACACAATCTGCCGATTTATTCAACGAGTCGGCCCAAAAATTTAGAAAAGCAGTATTTTATATGGAAGAAAACAATGATGAATTTAATACTTATTTTAATCAAGGAAACGATTTAAAAATGCAAGCGTATAGTTTGGCTAATGACGCCGGTAGTTTATAGTATTATTCTTTTAAAAATTTTTTGACGGTTTCGTGCGCTTTTTTGCCGTTTTTCACCCATTTTGTTTCGGGCGCATGTTTTTTGAACCATGTCATTTGCCTTTTTGAATACTGAACAATAGCTGTGTTTAATTGTTCTATCATCTCTTCTTTTGTGGTTAATCCTCGCAAATAACGGCTAACAAATCTATATTCAAGACCCAGACCATCAAGTCGTTTCCAACTAACTCCTTTCTTGCCCCGCTCGGCGGGGTTGTGAAGTCTTTTAACCTCGACAATCATCCCTTGTTTTATTCTTCTCAAGAGCCTTTTGTGAATAAGTTCCTTCAAATTTTTATGCTTTTTCTTTATCCCCAAGTATAAGACGTCATACCTCTCAATATTTGGAGGTCGGACCTCTCCGTATTGAATTTCTATCGCTCGTATAAGTCGTCTTTTGTTTTTTGCGTCAATGTTTGACGCTCTTTCTTTGTTTAGTTTTTTAAGCATTTTGAATAATTCATCTATACTTTTCTTTTCCAGTTTTTTGCGTAAATTCCAATCGGGCTTAATTCCTGCTGTTCCCAATCCTTCCAAAAGCGCATGAATATAAAAACCGGTTCCCCCGCAAACAATAGGGACTTTCTTTTTTTCTAAAATTTCGTTAATCGCTTTTTCTCCCAATTTCTTAAAATCTCCCGCGCTGAATATTTTTTTAGGGCTGATAACATCAAGTAGGTGGTGTTTTATCCCGCGCATTTCTTTTTTTGTAATTTTTCCGCTTCCGATATCCATTCCTTTGTAAACTTGGCGCGAATCTGCTGAAATAATTTCCATATTCCCGAATTTGAGGGCGATATCAACCGCCAAATCGCTTTTTCCGGAAGCAGTTGGTCCCAAGACAACAATGATTTTTTTCTTTGAATTTGCGATTTTGTTAATGATATCCCAGCGTTTCTTTTTTTCTTTCGGAGAAACACTATCTTTCATTTTTTCCGCCGAAACGGTTCCGGGACGCGGAGAATATCTGGCGACATAGGCTTTGTCGAATCTTATTTTTTCGAAAAGCTCAACGGTATTTTGGAATTGTTTTTTCGTTTCTCCTGGAAATCCGACGATGACATCCGTTGATATTTTGATATCGGGGATCACTCTTCTTATTTTTTTAACCAGTTTTATATAGTGCTCTCGCGTATAATTTCTGTTCATTTTTTTGAGAATCTCATTGTCTCCCGACTGAACGGGCAGGTTTATGTATTTTGTGACTTTATTGCAGGAAGCAATCGCTTTTATAAGTTCATCAGAAAAATCTTTTGGGTGAGGTGAGGTAAAACGAAGACAACACTTTGCGTTACACTTATCTACGATCGTATTTAAGTGTAGCAACAGTTTGGGAAAATTTATTTTACCGGATTTATAAGAATTAACATTTTGTCCCAAGAGCCAAATTTCTTTATATTTATTTTTCGCTAAGTTTCCCACTTCTTTTATAATATCTTTTGCCGGGCGCGATTTTTCTCGTCCTCTTGTGTAGGGTACGGCGCAATATGTACAAAAATTATCGCATCCCGATGTTATTGGCACATAAGCAATAGAAGAATCTGAATACAAAGGTTTTAAATCAAAATATTCATCAGGGTGCCATATTTCACCAACCTTTTCTCCGAATTTTTTCTTGTCTTTTTCTAAGACACATCCGGAAAGGATAATTTTCTTTTTTAGTTTTTTGTATTTATTGATTTTTTCTCTGACTCTATCAATGGCGGATTGCCTGACAGAACAAGCGTTAATAACAATTAGTTTTGCGCCTTTTTCGTTAGATGCTTTTTTGTGTCCGTCCATTTCCAAATGCCGGGCAATTCTTTCCGAATCCGCTTTATTCGCCTCGCATCCATATGTGATAATAAAATATTTCATAATCTACGGGTCACTATTGAAGTATATGAATGCCCCGTATAATATACAAGGGTAGGTCGGTAAGATACATTTATTTCGTATAAAAACCAGTTAAACGCAATAATAAAAAACCTCTTTTATTAATTAAATTTTTGGCGATTTATTTTTTGCACAATAAAAACATATGATTGAAAAAAACTTTGAAGCATTTACAAACAAAAATGAAATGAGCGACGAAGAGGTTGATGACATTCTTGATGTTGGCGTAAGGCGGGCTCAAGAAATAGCCAGAACGCAAGGTTTAGAAATCGGACAAACTGTAGCACATCCAAACGATGATATGGCCTATGCTCTAAAAGAGGTTGTTGAAGACGTTGCTTTCGTTTGGGTACCAGATCAAGAAAACACGGTAAAAAAATTTCCGCTCAATGAACTATTTGATCCAAGTACGGCCAAAAGAGAAGCTGTGCAGGAAACTGCCACGCGGGAGACAAAGAAACATCCAGAAATAACAAACTAAAATAAATTGCCAAAGAATTTTTATTTAGGAATAGAAATTTCTGGCTACAGAACATAACAAAGTGTATTTGGCTACGGAAAATTAACCTTTTTAATTTTTATTTTTATATGGCATCACCAATAGTACATGTAGTATTAACGAATAAAATTTTTAATACTTTTTTTCAACACCACAACAAAAAGGATTTTTTTATCGGAACGTGTTTACCTGACATACGATATTTAAAAGTCACAGAAAGAGATAAAACTCATTTTCAAAATGTAAACCTGGATAAACTTAACAAAGAAAATTCTTTTTTAGCAGGTCTAAAGTTTCATTCAATCTTAGACAAAGTTAGAGAGGATTATATTGTGTTAAATGATACTTATAATTTGTGTCCCGAGTCAAAATACTCAACTCTTGCATTAAAGCTATTGGAAGATCGTATTTTATATAATAACATTACAAATTGGAATGAATGTATTAATTATTTAGATGACATTTTAGATGATGAAGTAAACTTAGGAATAAAAAATGAAGATATAAAAAAATGGCACTCTTTATTGCAACAACTTTTTTCACATCAACCCAATAAAAATTCTATACAAGATTTTGCTTCTGAACTATTTTTTTCCAACGAAGATATTAACGAACTTGATAAAATTGCAACTGAACTAAATAAAAATAATAAAGTTATTAAAATAATTAAAAATCTGTATATAAATTTTGATTCTTTGTTAATTGAGTATAAAAATAAAAATTAAAAAAATAATTCCCTTTCTCTCCACCCAAATTTTTGCCCCTTCTTTCTTTTGGAATATAATAAGTAAACGGGCAAAAACTTCTCATATTCGGATACGTTGGGCGAAATATTTTTTCATAATATTGCGATAAATTAATTCGCGTGCTATATAAATTATAGTTGATATATTAACAGTATACCTTGTTTTTTTACAACAGAATAATCAAGGAGGAAAATATGTTGCCAACGACGAGAGAATATGTGGACAGAGAGAAAAAGTCTATTTTTACCACGACGTTAGATGATTCGCCCGCGATACAGAAAGGGAAAGGCGTTTATTTCTTAGGATTAGACGGCAGAAAACATATAGATTTTACTTCTCAAGTTTCGGTGTTGAGTACAGGATATTGTCCGGACAGGGTTGTGAGAGCGCTTAAACATACTGCCGAAACTGTACACTCCGGCATTAGCGCCGATTGGCCTTTTTGTTTTGAGTTTGAGGGTATGGAAATATCGCGCGCAGCTTTGG